>NZ_JAIUMX010000018.1:0-45672 GCF_022565315.1 Cyclonatronum sp.
ATGACCTCAAGACCGTTATCGAGGGTAAATTTTTCGAACCCGATAGCGAAGTCCTGCGAATGGGCAGACGTTTGCGCGCTCAGCTCCGAAAGAGGAGCCAAAAGCAGCAGCAGCAGTCCGAAAAGCGGAAAAAGATGTTTCATATGCAGAAGGATGTGGAGAATTTGGGATGATTTACGGAGCAAATAAACAGAAAAGAATATACAGCCCAGAGGGGCTTTTTGGTAACGGGGGAAAGGAGCGCCGTGGTTAATAAGCTATCAAAAATACACGGCATAAACCGCCATCAAAAAATAACGCCATCAACCCACCGCGTAGGGGCAAACCCTTGTGGTTGCCCCTACCGCGTGGGTTGCCCCGGTGTCATTACCCCGGTACCAGGTATTATCCCCAATTTTGCCAATCGGGCGATTCAACGGAATATTGTGCAAGTTTAAAACCATTTGGGGCGATTGGGCGATTGGGCGGGTTTCGGGGCGCGGGTGGGGGTAGGCGCGACCACGAGGGTCGCCCCACCCCCGTTGCTTTTTTAAATTCTCCCCGTGCTTATCACGTATTGGGTTCTTATATTATGTGACTGTAAACTTTCCGCAACACCATTTTTTCAGCTATGAGCAAAGTTGGCATCGTTCGTGAGTTCTGGGAGTTCCTGAAGGTCAGAAAGAAGTTCTGGCTGATGCCCATCGTTTTTATCCTGCTGGCCCTTGGCCTGCTGATTGTGTCCACCAGCGGCACCGCACTCGCACCTTTTATATACGCCCTGTTTTGATGATGACACCCGCGAGCCCGCCGCTGCCGACCGGACCTTTGCTGAAGCTCATTTTCTTTATTTCATTTTCATCCAGTGAAATCCGACCCTCTTTTTTGAGGCTGTCGGATTTTTTTTTGACCGGATGCCGCTTGCCTGATGCGCTTGCCCCATCCCCCGGTTTGCCAAACCCCAAACCGGGGTCAGGCCCGGAACCGCATCACCCTGCTGCATCATCTCAAAACACATTGCAGCACTCCACGACCTACTGCTGCACACTTTCATCTCCCCAACCACTTCTAAAACCCTGATTTTTCATGAAGGCACGGATTGCACTGTCTGACGGAACTGTTCACGAAGGTCAGCTGATCGGCCACCCCGGCACCTGCGGGGGCGAGCTTTGTTTTAATACGAGCATGACCGGCTATCAGGAGATTTTTACCGACCCCAGCTATTTTGGTCAGCTGATGATGATGACCTACCCCCACATCGGCAATTACGGCGTGCACTCCGATTACGACGAGGCCGCGCGGCCGATGGTGGCCGGCGTGATTGTGCGGGCCTTTTCGGCTGATTACAGCAACGATCAGGCGGAAGGCGACCTGGGCGGCTACCTCAGCCGGCACGGCATCACGGGCATTACCGGGGTCGATACCCGCTCGCTGGTGCGCCACATCCGGAATAAGGGCGTGATGAACGCGGTTATTTCCAGCGAAATCAGCGATCCGGAGGAGCTGGTTGAGCGCGCCCGGCGCTGGGCCCCGATGGAGGGTCTCGAGCTGGCCACGCAAGCCACGCGGGCTGAAGCGCAGACCATCCCGGCCGAAAAGAGTATGTTTAAGGTCGCCGTGATCGATTACGGTGTGAAGCTCAGCATCCTCAAAAACCTCAGCGCGCGCGGCTGCACCCTGCGTGTGTTTCCGGCTAAAACGGGCTTCGATGAAATCGCCGCCTGGAAACCCGACGGTTTTTTCCTGTCGAACGGACCCGGCGATCCGCGCGCCATCACCTACACCACCGAAACTGTGGCCCGCATCATGGCCGACGGCCGCCCGGTGTTCGGCATCTGCCTCGGACATCAGCTTATGGCCCTGTCGCAGGGCATTCCGGTGGTGAAAATGTTTGTGGGCCACCGCGGCGCCAATCAGCCGGTCAAAAATCTGATTCACGACTCGGTCGAAATCACCACGCAAAACCACGGTTTCGGGGTAACGGAAGATGCGGTTCCGGCCGATAAGGCCGAAATTAGCCACATCAACCTCAACGACGGTACCGTGGAAGGGCTGCGGTTCCGCAAGGCCAATGCCTTCAGCGTGCAGTACCACCCGGAGGCCTGCCCGGGGCCGCACGATTCCCGCTACCTCTTCGATGAATTCATCGGCCGGATGCAGGCGCACAAAGCCTGAGCCGCCCCGGGGGCATCATCCCCCTAAAAAAACCACCTGACTTTTTACCTGTAAACTGCTGCTACCATCATGCCACGTCGCGACGACATCAACACCATTCTGATTATCGGTTCCGGACCCATCATTATTGGTCAGGCCTGCGAGTTTGATTATTCCGGCACACAGGCCTGCCGCTCGCTCAAGGAGGAAGGGTACCGGGTTGTGCTCATCAACTCCAACCCGGCCACCATCATGACCGACCCCATTATGGCCGATGCCATCTACCTGAAGCCGCTCACGGTGGAGAGCATCAAAGAAATTTGCGAGAAGGAAAACATCGATGCCGTGCTGCCTACCATGGGCGGGCAAACCGGCCTGAACCTCGCCCGGGAGCTGTTCCATCAGGGCTACTGGGAGCGTAACGGGATTGACATCATCGGGGTGGATATCGCCGCCATCGATATCACCGAAGACCGGCAGCAGTTCCGGGATCTGATGGATGAAATCGGGATTGATCAGTGCCGCAGCCGCACGGCCAAATCCCTGCTCGATGCCAAGGAAATCACCGAAGAGCTGGGCGGGCTGCCGGTTGTAATTCGTCCGTCGTTCACCATGGGCGGCATGGGCGGCGGCATTATCTGGAACGAAGATGAATTTGAGCGCAAAATTCTGCGCGGCCTCGAACTCTCGCCGGTGCATGAAGTGCTGATTGAAGAGTCCATTTTCGGATGGAAGGAGTTCGAGCTCGAGCTGCTGCGCGATGCCAACGATACCGTTGTGATTATCTGCTCCATCGAAAACATGGATCCCTGCGGGGTGCACACCGGCGACTCGGTTACCGTAGCGCCCACCCAAACCCTGCCTGACGAGCACTTTCAGCGGCTGCGGAATGCGGCTATTAAGATGATGCGCTCCATCGGCACCTTTGCAGGCGGCTGCAACGTGCAGTTTGCCGTTGAGCCGGAAACGTTCCGGATGGTTGCCATTGAGATCAACCCCCGGGTGAGCCGCTCTTCAGCCCTGGCCTCGAAGGCGACGGGCTACCCCATCGCCAAAATCGCGAGCAAGCTGGCCGTAGGCTACCGCCTCGATGAGCTCAAAAATCAGATTACCGGCACCACTTCGGCCTGTTTCGAGCCGACCCTCGATTACGTGGTTGTGAAAGTGCCGCGCTTCAACTTCGACAAATTCCCCGGCTGCGACGAAGAGCTTTCCACCCAAATGAAGGCCGTGGGCGAGGTGATGGCCATCGGGCGGACCTTCCCCGAAGCCCTCAACAAAGCCTGGCAGGGCATGGAAACGGGCCATTCCGGGCTGGGCGCGGACGGCTTCGAGGAGTTCAGCCGCAAAAGCGTGCGCGACCGCCTGCTCAAGCCCTACTGGGACCGCAGCCTGCAAATCCGCAATGCCTTCAAGCTGGGCACGAGCGTGGAAGAAATTCACGACATCACGCATGTGGATCCCTGGTTTTTGCAGCAGATCCGCTACATGGTGAGCCTCGAAAACCGCACCGAAGGGCTGAACCTGGAAGACCTCAGCCGGGAAGCTTTTCTGGAGCTGAAGCAGGCCGGTTTCTCCGACAAGCAAATCGCCTGGCTGCTGAGCCAAAGCGGGCAGCACATCCACGAAAACGACGTGCGTGCGCGCCGGCTCTCGCTCGGCCTGAAGCCCGTCTTCCGCGTGGTGGATACCTGCGGCGGGGAATTCGCCGCCGAAACGCCCTACTACTACGCCACCTACGAGCAGGAAAATGAAAGCATCGTAAGCGACCGCCCCAAAGTGCTGATTCTCGGCAGCGGTCCCAACCGCATTGGTCAGGGCATCGAATTTGACTACTCCTGCGTGCACGCCGTGCTGGCCGCCAAAGAGCTGGGCTACGAAACCATCATGATCAACTGCAACCCCGAAACGGTTTCCACCGATTTCGACGTGGCCGATAAGCTCTACTTCGAGCCGGTTTTCTGGGAGCGCGTGCTCGACATTTGGGAGCATGAAAAGCCCGAAGGCGTGATTTTGCAGGTCGGCGGACAAACCGCGCTCAAGCTTGCGCGGCGGTTCCATGAAGGCGGCTACCGCATTTTCGGGACGCCCTTTGAAATGATGGACCTCGCCGAAGACCGCGGCAAATTCACCGAAGTGCTCACCAAACTGGAAATTCCCTTCCCCAACTTCGGGATGGCCACCAATTTCGAAGAAGCCAAAATCGTGGCCAAGCGGGTCGGCTACCCTGTGCTCATTCGTCCGAGCTACGTGCTGGGCGGTCAGGGCATGCGGATTGCGATCAAGGAAGATGAGCTGGAAGAGTACGTAGGCGCCATCCTCAAAACGCATCCCGAAAATGCTTTTTTGATTGACCACTACCTCGAGGGCGCCATCGAAGTCGATTTCGACTCCGTGTACGACGGCGAACAGCTGCACGAGGCGGGCATTATGCAGCACATCGAGCCGGCGGGCGTGCATTCCGGCGACTCCACCGCGGTGCTGCCGCCCTACTCGCTGAGCGAAGAGGTCATTAACGTAATGCGCGACTATCAGCTGCGGCTGGCCAAAGAGCTGCAGGTGCGCGGGTTCATAAACGTGCAGTATGCGATAAAGGGGAATGATGTGTTCGTGCTCGAATCGAACCCGCGGGCAACCCGCACCATCCCGTTCATCGCCAAGGCCACCGGCCGCCCTGACGCACAAATCGGGGTGAAGGTGATGCTCGGCCGCAAGCTCAGCGAATTCGACCTCAGCAGCAAGCTGAAACACTATGCCATCAAGGAGCCGGTATTCCCCTTCGACAAATTCCCGGAGGTCAAAAAAGAGCTGGGCCCCGAAATGAAATCGACCGGTGAGACCATCTACTTCCTCGAAGACTTCAACGACGAGCACTTCCGCAAGCCGTTCGAGTTTAAGAACCTGTACCTGAGCCGCTGATGGACTTCGGATTTTGGGATTGACGAGGGGACGGCGGATGAACGAGCTGAGCCCCAACCCAAACCCGATCCGTATAATTTTGTGATAAACTGAACCTAAATCAGGTCTGGCAGGCAGTAATTGCGTATCTATCCTGTTTAGCAAATTATTGCCGCTATGGCTGAACAAAACGAGAAAGCAACCGACTTACAGGGCCTCACCCGCTTAATCCGCGATGCCACCATCGGCATTGTGGATCTGGTTGAAGCGATGCAGCACCGCGTGGTGCACCCGCCGTTTTTGCCCACAACGCGGGTGCAGGTGCTCATTACGGCTGTTGCGTCTTTCAGCTACAACAGCATCCGCCGCGGTACGCGCTTTGTAAGCGGGGGCGCTGACCGCGCACTGGGCGGCCTTGCGCCGCTGCTCGGAAACATCAAAAGCAAGGGGGACTATGAAACCCTCAAGGCCATCCTGAACGGCGTTTTTGGCGATCATCTCTACCACACCGGCAACCCGCTCGAAATTGAAATGCAGTTCCGGCACGGGTCAGAGTCCCTTCCCCTGAACCGCCGCGACCTTTCCGAACGCCTGCCGGATGCCAGCGGGAAAATTCTGGTGATGGTGCACGGTTCCTGTATGAACGACCGGCAATGGAGCCGCAAGGGTCACAATCACGGAGCCCTGCTCGCAGCTGCGACCGGGCGGACGCCCGTTTACCTGCACTACAACAGCGGGCTGCATATTTCCCAAAACGGCCGGAAGTTCAGTGCACTGCTGGAGCGCCTGGTGAGTGAATGGCCGGTGCCGGTTGAGGAGCTTTGCCTGCTCACGCACAGCATGGGCGGGCTCGCAAGCCGCAGCGCGCTTTACTACGGCAGGGAGCAGCAGGCAACATGGCCGCAGCTGCTCAAAAAAATGGTATTCATGGGCACCCCACATCACGGGGCTCCGCTTGAGCGCCTCGGCAACTATGCCGATCAGATGCTGTCATCCTTCCATTACATCAAGCCGTTTGCCCTGCTGGGGCAGGCGCGGAGCACCGGCGTAACCGATATGCGCTTCGGCAACCTCACCGACGAAGACTGGCTGGGGCAGGACCGCTTCGCCCTCGAAAAGGAACAGCGGCAGCACATCCCGCTTCCGGAACAAACCGAATGCTACGCCATAGCCGCCGTGCTGGGGAAATCATCGGTCAGCCGCACCGCCCGCATCGCCGGCGACGGACTCGTAGGCGTAAACAGCGCTCTCGGCCGGCACAAAGAACCGAACCGGAACCTCCTGTTCAAACCGGAAAACGTTTTTGTGATTCCCAAAACCGGGCACCTCGATCTGCTGAGTAGCCCGGCGGTGTATGAGAAGGTGCGGGTTTGGATGGGGTGAGGGGATGGGAGAAGCGGCCCCAAAAAAACTTTCTGCGGGGCTGCTGAATTTTACCCAAAATCTGAGCACGGTTCCCGCCTCAAAAGCCATCAGCCATCAACCCTCAAAAACGATGCGCCCACCCCTACTCCAAATCCTCCGGCTCGGTGAGGCTTTTTTCTTCCATTTCGAGGATTACCTCGTCGTCGCTGATGTGGTTGAATTTGATTTCGTAGAGGTCGCGGCGGCGGTCTTTGAGCGGGGTTACGGTGCCGTTGTGCCGGGTGCGGCGCAGCACTTCGAGATCAACGTCGGCGATTACAACCATTTCGGTGTTTTCTTCGGAAATGGCCACGATGCCATCCCGCGAGAAGGAGAAATCAGACGGCGTGAAAATAGCCGATTGTGCGTACTGAATGTCCATGTTAGGCACGGAGGGGATGTTGCCCACGGTACCGGCTATGGCCACGTAAATCTGGTTTTCGATGGCGCGTGCCTGTGAGGTGATGCGCACCCGGGTGAAGCCGTGCCGCTCATCCGTACAGTAGGGCACAAAGAGAATCTGCGCGCCGTTATCGACCGCATAGCGGGCAAGCTCGGGGAATTCCACATCATAGCAAATGTTGATGGCCACGCGGCCGCGGTCGGTATCGAACACCTTGGGTTCGGAGCCGGGCTGCACGCCCCACCACTGCCGCTCGGAGGGCGTTACGTGAATTTTGTACTGCGTATCAATTTTGCCGTCGCGGTGAAAGAGGTAAGAAACGTTGTACACCCGGTCGTTTTCAAGGGTGAAGTGCGAACCCCCGATGATGTTCACATTGTAGCGGATGGCCATTTCGTTGAACAGCTCCACGTACTGATCGGTAAATTTGGAGAGCTCGCGGGCAGCCGCGCCGGGCCGTTTTTCGCCCACAAAGCTGAGCAGCTGCGTAGTGAGCAGCTCCGGAAACAGCACGAAATCGGATTTGTATTCTGAAGCCACATCCACGAAATATTCAATCTGCTGGGCGAAATCGTCGAAGCTGGCGATTTTGCGCATTTTGTACTGTACACAGCAGATGCGGGTAGGGGAGGAGGAAATTTTCTGCTTGGGCGCGGTATGCTCGTAATCCAGGTTCACCCACTCCATAAGTGTGGCGTAATGGGCCGATTCATGGTCGTCCGGCAGGTAATTTTTGATGATGCGCTTAACCGTAAATCCGTTTTTGAGCTGGAAGGTGAGCACGGGGTCTTCCAGCTGCTTGTCCATCACGGCATTCACGTATTCGGAAACCCGCATCTCATCTTTGTGGGTGTGATAATTCGGCAGCCTGCCTCCCACCAGAATGCGTTTCAGGTTGAGCTTGATGCACAGCTCTTTGCGCGCCTCATACAGCCTGCGACCGATTTTCATGCCGCGGTGGGCCGGGTCAACCATCACCTCAATCCCGTACAGGGTGTCGCCTTCTTCGTCGTGATTCCGGATGAAGCCGTCATCCGCGATTTCGCTCCAGGTATGGTTTACGGAATATTCATCGAGGTCGAGCACCAGCGAGCTGGCCGAGCCCACGAGTTCATCATTCAGGAAAACCCCGATCTGCCCTTCCTGAAACTGATACAGCTGACTTTCATACTCCGCCCGCGATGTCGAATCCATGTTCTTGAAACAGCGCCGCTGCAGCTGCAGCAGGGCTTCGAAATCGTCAATGGTGAGCGGCCTTACTTTAATATTGTCGAAATTATCGGGATTCAGTTTCATAGCTTGGAAAAAAGAAAAGTGTGCGTGAGCGTTGAGACGATGAGAGTTCCGGAATCCGGACAGCTTGTGAACAGTTGGCGATACTGCTCTGAAAGGCAGTTTGTGTGTGTTGAAGCCGCTAAACCGGCAAGAGGTAAATATAACAGGCTGAGCATCGCTTTAAAAATGAGGAAGGGCTGTGGCATTCCTCCTCCTTTAAACGTTCAGCAGGCGGTTTAAACTTGCTTCTGACCTTCAGGAAATCAAAACCGGGTATTTTAGGATGTGTATTTAAGATACTCCCAAAGATTTGATACTTTACTTGCTGTGAATGCTTTTCTCAAATATGCCGTTAGCGCGCGGGTAAGCGAGATCAGCCTGATTTTTTTATGAACCCTAAGCTTCAATAATGCCTACCAAAAGAATAGCAGCCATCGATCTTGGTACCAACTCCTTTCATGCCGTAATCGTTGATATTCAGTCTGATGGCCGCTATACGCCGGTCGATGCCCTCAAAGAAATGATTCGTCTGGGCCGGAACGGGGTAGGAAAAAAAATGTCCAAAGAAGACATGGCACTCGGCCTTGAAGCCATGCGCAAGATTAAGACCCTGTGCGATCACCGTAATGTGGAGCGGATTATTGCCTATGCCACCTCAGCCATTCGGGAGGCGCCCAACGGAGGGGACTTTGTACAGATGGTAATTGATGAGCTTGGCATCAAAATTCATCCCATACCGGGCTATAAGGAAGCCGAGCTGATCGGCCTTGCGGTTCAGCACGGTATGGCGCTGGGCGAAAAAACATCCTTGGTGATGGATATAGGAGGGGGCAGTACGGAATTTGTGATTCTGAATCAGACGGAAATCCGCTACATGGTGAGCCGGAAAATCGGGGTAAGCCGCATGACCTCAGATTTTATCAAGAGCGATCCGGTGAAAAAGAAGGAAATTGCCGACATTGAGAAGCACTACCGTAAGGAGCTGAGCATGCTCTCCGGGCCGGTTGAGTCGAACAAGCCGGAGGTTTTAATCGGATCTTCCGGCACCATGCAAAATATTGCAGCCATGATCGCGGCGCGGCAGAACCTGAATGTGAGCCTCACCCTCAACGAATTTGAATACAGCAAAGCTGATTTCGACGAATTTTACGCCTGGTTTATGCTGCTCGACCGGAAGCAGCGCCTAAAGGTGACCGGCCTGGATGAGAAGCGGGTCGATTTTATCCTGCCGGGCCTGGTGCTGGTGAAGTTCGTTCTCGATAAGTTTGGCTTCAACCGAGTGAAGACTTCCGTGCAGGCCATGCGGGAAGGCATCATTATCGAATACATCCGCCATGAGATGAAGGCGCTGAAGATGCTCGATAAGTACCCGGAACCGCGGCGGCGCTCGGTGCATGAGCTGCTGAAAAAATACCGCTGGTCGAAAAAGCATTCTCAGCATGTAGCTACGCTGGCATTAAAGCTTTTTGACGATCTTCAGAGCTGGCATCACCTGCCGTACCGCGACCGCGAAATTCTGGAGTATGCCGCACTTATGCACGATATCGGCTACTACATTTCGAGCCGTAAACATCACAAGCACACGCTTTATATCGTGCTGAACTCAAACCTGAAGGGCTTCACGCAGGATGAAATCGAGGTGATGGCGCACGTTGCCCGCTATCACCGGCGCTCAACGCCCAAAAAAACGCACGAGCATTACTGGACCCTAAAGCCCGAACAACGGCAGCGGATTAAGGCACTTGCCGGTTTTTTAAGGGTCGCCGACGGACTCGACCGCAGCCACTACCAGAACGTAATTTCCTTCGAAACCGAAGTTTCCGATAAGGTTACCATCCTGCTCACAACCATCGCTGACCCCCAGCTTGAAATCTGGGGTGCCAGCAGAAAGTGTGAGCTGCTTGAGGAGCTGGTGGGGCGCCCCATCGAAATTAAATCGATGAGGTAACACCCCGCAGCTTCAGTTTCATTAAGGATCAGCCTTCGGTAGCCGGACCGCCCATCAGAGGTTCGTTTGTCGCACGGATGCTCGCGTTAGGCAGCCCCTGCGGATTCTGATTCTTACTCAGCTCGATGGTTTCAATCACGATTTCCAGATGCTTTTCTTTGGAGTTCTGATAGAAACTCTGAGCCGCGCCGCTCAGCTTGGGTTTGCCGTGCAGGGGCTTATCGCTCACACACAGCAGCGTTGCATTGGGGATGCGGTACCGGAAGCCGTTGGTCGCAACCGTAGCCGACTCCATATCAATGGCGATACTCCGGCTGATGTGGATGGAGCTCACCGTCCGCTTCATTGAAAATTCCCAGTTGCGGTTCGCTGTGGTAAACACGGTACCGATGCGGTACTCCATGCCGTATTTTTCAAGCACATCCTTCAGGAAAATATTCAGGGTATAGTTCGGGATGATGGGCACGCTCAGCGGGATGTCTTCATCGAGCACATGGTCGTCGCGCATGTAGCCGGAAGCCAGCACAAAATCCCCGATTTCCTGATGGTTACGGAGCCCGCCGCAGTGACCCACCATAATCATGGCATCCGGGCGGAGCACGGCAATATGATCGGTGCAGGTTTTGGCATTAGAGGGCCCCACGCCGATATTAATCAGGCTGATTCCTAAATTATCGTCAAGTTTGTGGTGATATGCCGGCATTTGAACGCCCTCGCGGGAAGGCACCACGCAGTCAGGGTACTTTTGCCGGAACACTTCCACGTGCATATCATAATTGGTAAACAGGATGTAGCGCTGAAAATCCTCGGCTTTGGTGCCGGTGTAGTGCTCAAGCCGGTCGAGACTCAGCTCGATGCGCTCCGGCCGAAACAGGAACAGCTTTTTCAGGGTGAAGTCCATGTCGTCTTCGTCGAGGTAGGTGAGCAGCTGCGGCGCATTCAGGGGGATGAGCTTCCTGGAGTAATCAACTTTTATAGTTGCGCCCATGTTGATGAGCTTCTTGAGCTCACGATGCAGATACCAGCGATACACGCGGGGCTTGGCAAATTCGCCGGTAATTTCAGGGTTGTGCTCTGACCAGTCCCGAACGATGCTCAGCTTGGGATAATAGCCTTCCTCATAGGCCCTCTCCATAAAATCGCAGGTTTTTAATACGGCTTCACGGATTTCTTCCGGGCTGCTGCTATCGCTTTTTCGGTATTCAAATGATTTTTCCATGCAGTCTCTTGGTTTAAAAAAAGGGGTGATGATTCCCGTTTGGCGTTGGTTGGGATTTGTTTTTTTATTCGCCTGCAAGATAGCGTAGTTTAAAGCCGCCTTCAATTCATAAAAAACACAGAAACCAAACCCAAATGTCTGAACAACCACAAACCGGGGCCGCGGAAAGAATACCTGATGCAGGCCGTAGCTTTGAAACAAGCCGAATTCGGAGCTGGACCCGTCATCACTCGGTGCCGCTGCAGAAAACCCGGGTGTTTACCCTGATGGAAAACCGCATGTCCATGCCCGACGGCACCGACGCCGGTAACTTTTACACCCTGCAGGCGCCGGACTGGGTTATAATGATGGCTTTCGACCGGCAGCAGCGGCTGATCACCGTTGATCAGTACCGGCACGGCGTTGACGTGCCCTCGCTCGAAGTACCCGGCGGGGTTATTGACGGCGACGACAGCCCGCTCGAAACGGCAAAGCGGGAGCTGCTCGAAGAAACGGGCTATGCCACCGAAAGCTGGGTTCCGCTGGGCAGGGTATCGAGCAACCCTGCCCTGTTTAACAACTACTGTCATATTTTCCTTGCCCGCGATTGCGAGCTTGTAGCAGACCAAAACCTGGATGAGCACGAAGACATTTCGGTGCACCTGCTCAGCCTTTCGGAGTACGAAGAGATGGTAACAAGCGGACGCGTTCACCACGCCCTCGCGGTAGCCGCCCTCGCGAAATATTACATCTTCCTGAAAAACTGAAAGGAGGGCTAAGAAGAGGCTGCCCTGGTTTCCATGAAGCTGATATTTAAATATCCGGCAATATGTTGACATTTATGAGATAGTTTAGCTACTTAGAGCGTTGAAATACTTCGTGAAAATGCCTGACCAAACTAACGGAAACTGTTATGCCCGACACCCTGAATGATGAGCTTATTCGCGCTGCGTTTGAAGCACACAGTTCGTTCACTGCGGAGGATTTGCGGATTTTTTTTGCTGAACATGGTGAGCCGCATCTGAACACAAATACCCTCATTTCCCGCATCTACCTGCTCAAAAAGCGCGGCGTAATTGCCAGCTGCGGCCGGGGCAGCTACACCATCGGCGCAAGACCCGCGCTTCAGCAGTTTCTACTTGATGAAGATGAGCCATTTATAAACATTATTGCCGATAAATTACCACACATTCGGTTTGCCGTATGGGAGTACAGCGCTGCAGCTAAGCTCGCGAACGTTCAGGTTGCTCAAAACTTCCTGTTCGCAGAAGCCGACAAGGAAGCTTGTGAGTCCGTTTTCGGGCTTGTCAGGCAGTTAAGGAGGGATGTGTTTCTCGATCCGGATGAGCTGGTGCTTGCCCGTTATGCAAGTATGTACGAGCGACCCGTAATTATCAAACCCCTCATTTCGGAGGCCCCGCTTGAGCTGATGAAAGGCCGCACCCTGCCCTCCCTCGAGAAGCTGTGTGTAGATCCGCTGTCTGAGCCGCGCTACTTTCCCGAGCTGAAGGGGCAGGCCTACCGTACTATGGTGAAGTCTTTTTTCGCGGAAAATGTCATCAACCGGAATACCCTCAGGCGCTATGCCGCCCGCCGCGGAATGCTGCCGCGCCTGGAAGAAATTCTTCATTCCCTCAACCTTTCTCTCAGATTACCGGGAGAAGCCTGAAAAATGAGTAAGCAGGAAATGAATACGTCCGCAGGTGCAGCCCAAAAGAAGGTCGGTTATCTCGCCGGCGACTTTGCCATGCTATTTCTGCTGATGGTTAACCTGGCACTCATCAGCTTCGACTGGTTGTTCCAGAGTGTGCGGTTTCAGTCGTGGATTGAGTGGTTGTCACCGGCTTTTTTTGAGTTTTATGCCGGAACCATACATGTCGATTTCATCCTGTACGACCTGGTTTTCATCACCATTTTTCTCGCCGAATTTTTTATCCGGTGGATATACTCTGTGCGTGAGCGGGAGTTTTCGAAATGGTACTACTTCCCGTTCGTGTACTGGTACGACCTTGTGGGATGTATCCCCATTGGCGGCTTCCGGTTTTTACGGTTGCTGCGGATTGTTTCAATCATGGTGAGGCTGCAGCGGCTGGGCTACATCGATATGCGCAAATTTGCGCTTTTTAGCTTTGGCTTGCGCTACCTCAATATTCTGGTTCAGGAACTAACTGATCGGGTTGTCCTCAACATTCTTTCCAACGTAAGAGGCGAACTCCGCGAGGGCACCCCCGTTATTGACCGCATCGTGGATGACGTGCTCCGGCCGCGGCAGCTGGTACTCGTGAACTGGATTTCGATGCGCCTGCAGCTCGCGGCATCCAAGGGCTATGCCTTGCATGAAGAAGACATCCGCGCATATGTGAATGAGCGCATCGATGAAGCCGTAGATAAAAACAAGGAGCTGCGAAATCTGGAAGCCATCCCCTTTTTGGGTAAGGTTGCCGCGACACAGATTGAGGGTGCCATCCGCGATATTGTGTTCAGCGTGGTGCACGGCATCATCCGGGATTTGGGCTCTTCCCGCAACAAGGTGCTGGTGGAAGATCTCTCGGAGCTTTTGCTGGAAGAGGATACCGAAAACGGCTCCGAGCAGGTACGCATGCTCAACATTCAGGTCGCTGAGATGCTTTCAGAAAGCATGGGAATTGTGATGGACCGCGTGAAAGAGCGGCGCTGGAGCCCGCGGGAACTCGAAGAAAACGAAGCAAGACTGCAGCAGAAGCTGGAAGAAGAGGCAGCGGGGAAAGGGTAGGATGGGATGGCCATTTGTGGTCTCTTTCTTCCCTGGAACTGATTAAACCGAATGGTTCATTTGCTTGTTATAGGCGCTTAAATTAAATTGAAAGCGGTTTATTTTAAGACTTCAATAATTTAGCATATCAAAAGAAGACAGATGGGAAAATTACTGAAAAATAAGTCATTCAAGCATGTTGGTCATAAAGATGAAGAAAAGTCATCCGATGATGCTTTGGTAAACAGCCTGATAGGTCTGCTTTCTAATGAAACAGTACACCCGGCAGGTTTTTCTTATTCTGATGAGCTTCAGGCAGTTGCTAAAGTATTGGACTCTCTTGCTGAAGCAGTTAAGGATGAAACCATAACAGCGTCTCAGGCGGATATGCTCATCAGATATCTGATATCAGGAGTACTTTCAAAAAGGGTATCCGATATTTTTGACAACACATTTTTCCGTAATCAGAAGTATGACTGGTTGTTAGCAGCAGGCCGGCAATACGAACTTGAGGAGGTATAATGTCAAATCCCGGCAATAAAGAGCATTCAGACAAAAAAGATTTAAAGTCTGATGAACTCCAAGAAGTTGGTAATACATTAGAGAAGCTTTCCAAAAAAGAACCAAAGCTGGTTTCTGAATTTATGGCTCTTGCAAAAATGGGTTCGATATCAAACCCTTTGCATGAAAAGCTCTCTGATGAACACCTGGGAAAGATTGTCGACCTTGCAGTGCAGCACGACGAAAGACAGTACAACCTGCTTAAATCAAAACAAAACAACGATTACAAAGACAAGCAATCAGACAAAAAATACTATTTTGCCTATTTCACTTTGGGTGTATTTGTATTTTTAATTGTACTTGTTTATTTGAAAGATACGCCCGACCTGTTAATACCAACACTTACAGGTTTGGGTGGTTTGGTGAGTGGTTTTTTAGCCGGACTAGGTTTTAGAAGAAAAGACTGATAGCTCCATAAAATCTCCCTTCACCCCTCAAGCAGCCTGTTCGTAAACAGGTGCCAGCTTTCGATTGGCTGACGCGGCACCAGGAGTTTCCGTTCTACGAGCCAGTCGATGAAGCGGCCCCAGACCTGCGGCTGCATTTCGCCCCAGCGGCCCGCGTGGTTCAGGATGGCCGGTGCCAGCTCCCGCATGGAATCCCGGATAAACGCTTGTCGCGCAAAGTCGGGATAACCGACCGTGCTGCTTAAGAAGGCAGCCGTTTCATCCGGGTAGTTTGCGGCCTCCGTGTAGGCCAGGGCACTGATGCGCAGGAAGCTGCGGTAGGCTTTTTCCCGCAGCGGGATGGCGGAAAGATGCGCCAGTACGAGGGGCGTGTATCCGTAAGGGATGCCAAAGTCTTCCATCCGGAACGCGTTGAGACCGATGCCGTTGTGTTTGGCTTCGACCCCTTCCCACGGCATAAACACCCATGTAGCATCCGCTTCGCCTTTTTTGAGCATATCCCAGATACCCAGCCGGCCGATTGAAACCGGCCTGAACTGCCCTGTTCCGCCGTCATTTACAATCATGGCCCGCACGATTTCATCCTCATACCGGGCGTTGTAGGAGGCATATATTTTTCCGTCGAGTTCGGCAGGGCGCGTTATCCCGCTTTTACCCAGACATACAATAGCGCTTGTGTCGCGCTGCAGAATGCTGGCAACCGAAGTGATTGCGGCAGGCCGGCGGGAAGTGTTGTAGGAAAGCACGCTCTCAGAGGGGGCAATCGCAAAGTCAACTTTTCGCTGCGACAGCCGTCTTGCGGGCGTAAGCTGGTAGTTATCGGTTTCCGGTGAAATAAACTCGACTTCGAGACCCGCCTCACGGTACCAGCCTTTCTGAAAGGCAAGGTAGAAACCGGAATGAATCGTGTTGGGGGTCCAGTCGAGGGCAATCTTGATGCGTTCCATAATCTCAAGTAAAATTTATGAGTCAGCAGCCCGCTTTGCTTTTAGCTCCTGAAACATCTGCGCACCCTTAATGCGGCCTTTCCAGATGCCAATAAGCATGCCACCTGTAATAACGGTAAAAAAGAAAAGCTCGTTTTGCCAGGCGGGAAAAACATTACCCTTCATTTTAACGAGCAGAACCGTTGGGAAAAGCACAATGAGGCCGATCAGATACGAGAAAATATTGAAGGTAAATTCGCGGCGAAGGTAACGTCGGGTGATGAAATAGGTGATGTTGCCGTAAGCGAGCCCGTAAAGCAGGAGCATGGCAGTGCCGATCCAGTCAGGGCGTAAGGTGAGACTTATCAGGTTGCTCGTAAATAAATAAAATGTTGCGCCTATAAGAAAGGCTGTAGTTGTATAGGTAAAGGTTCGCGCAATGGTTTGCTGAAACGGATCGGGGTTTTCGAACTTCAAAATAATGGAATTTACAGAATCTGATTTTGATAGAGAGGTATTGGCGTACGGTGTAATACTACGGCAGCGGCTGTGGGTTACGGCTGAGCCAATGCTGCGGATCAACAAAGTTATTGCCCTGTCCGATGAGGAATACCAGGGCCGGCCCGTTGGTTGAATCTTCATCTCCCGATAAACCGATGATGTCGCCTGCACGAATCTGCGCATTTCGGTTCACTGATATTTCGGTGAGGTTGGCATAGGCTGTTACGTAGGTGCCGTGATTCACGAACACGGTATCGTCGAAGCCCATAATAAGCATAATTTCGAGTACGTAGCCATCATGCACGGCATACACGGGCGAGCGGGGCTCGGTTGTGATATGAATGCCGGGGTTGGGTGTACTTGTGCGGTAAACCGGATGGATGTAATTCCCGAAACGCCGTGTAATGACCCCCTCGCGTACCGGCCAGGGCAGCTGACCGCGGGCCTCGCGGAAGGCTTCGCTGATGAGTTCGAGTTCTGCAGCACTGAAAGCAGCGGCAGGCCTGCGGGTCGGTTCCGAAAGGCGCGCAATTTCGCGCTCACGTTCGCTGTTGTCTTCGATTTGCCGGGCTTCGGCCAGCCTGCGCTGCCGTTCGGCCTCCAGCTGCCGGAAACGCTCTTCCTCGGCCAGGCGTATGCGCTCTTCTTCAGCCAGCAGCCGGTTAAAGGTCTGATTCAGGTTTTCGATTTCTTCCAGATTTTGCCGCAGCTGCTGTTCAAGGGCCCGGCGGTCCTGCTGCAGGCGGTTTACCAACTGCTGCTGTTCGCTGCGGCGCTCTTCCATGCGTCGCTGCTGATTGCGGGCTTCTGCCAGGCTGAGCTCGTTCCTGTCAAGCGCCTGCTGCTTTTCTGAGCGGTTCTGTTCCAGTACTGCCTGCGTTTCCCTGATTAGGCGTGCCTGCGATTCGCGGTATTCGGCAAATCGGCGCAGGTAGTACCGCCGGCTCTGTGCCTGACTCAGCGAACCAGAAGTAAGCAGTAGTACTATTTCCTGCTGTTTGCCCTGCATGTACACCTGCCGCATAAAGCGTTTAAAGTTGTGCTGAAGCCGCTCCAGATCAGTGGCAGCTTCCCGGCTTGCCCGGTCGATGAGGTCAACCTCCCGCTCAATCTGAATCTGCTCTTCGCGCAGCTCCTGTACTATGGCTGTACGCAGGCTGAGCTCCTGCTGCAACTGTTCAAACTGCCGGTACACGGCATTATATTCCGTAGATGCTTCGCTTACCTGTGCTTCAATCCTGCTGATCTGATTTTGCAGAAAACTGATGGTTTCCCTTGTTTCCTGCTGCTGCTGCCTCACTTCCGTTCGGAGCCGGTCAAAGTTCTGCGCCTCTGCAGCGGGGCTGTGTGCCGCTATCAGGAATAAAATCAGTGCGTTGCAGAGCATCAGTATCCTTCTGTGATGCATTTCGTGCACCGCATACTTCACCCTGATAAGGAAGGAAACGGTACCGGAAAAGTATGCGGTGATCACGGACATGAAAAAGTGTTGGCAGCTAAATTAACGAAAAGATTCCGCCACAGGTCTGAGGCACACAGGAGTTGGATAATCTGTTATGATACGCAAAAAACGCGGTTTTATTCAAGCTGAGCCGAAGTTTCAGCGCCGCTGAAGGGGGATGTCGGGCGGGATGCCAATATCGAAAGACGGGGAAGCCGGGTTAAGTTCAAGCGCCTGAATCAGTAGAAAGATACTTGCCCTGCCGTCTTCACTCAAAATCTGAATTCGCCGCGGCAGGATGTAGCCCTGAATAAGCGCGTGATTTGTGAAGATAAACTGACTGTAAGCAAGCGGCGAATCAGCCGGTTTGATCAGGCGGGTGAGATGCAGACTGTCTTTGGAAAACAGCAGATAGCGCTCGTCGTGCAGCCTGAGCACCCATTCCGTACCGCTTTCGTACACCCCGCGAACATCACCGGGGCAGAGCTCCGGCAGCAGGAATTCGAGCAGGTTGAAGGCCGCGAAACCCTGCAGCAATTCAGACTGCGCTCGCTCAGCGCTCATGCGCCACGCCCTGCGCTCGATGCGGTCGTACATGGTTACCGAGTCCGGATCGGCGTAGATGCGGCCGCCTTCAATGCCAAGGTTGTTACGCAGCCCGAGCAGGCTTTCGCTGCGGCTGCTCGTAAAATGTACCGTTGCTTGTTCCTGCTGTCCCGGCTGACTAATCCGCGCACTCGCCCGGCCGCTGAGCGCATCAATACCGGCAAAGTCGGTTTGGAGCAGTTCCATAAGGGAGTCAGCCGGTACGGTGCTCGGGCTGAAATCGGCCGGGGTATCCGGAATCATCAGGCGTGGCGAACAGGCTGCAAGACCAAGCAGCAGGCCGAAGCAAAAAAGCAGGGCGTAAGGCCGGAAACCCATCACCCTAAAAAAATCAGGAGCCGAGTTTTTCAAGAAGATGCTCTTTAGTTTCATCCTTTTCGAGGGCTTTTTGCCACCAGTAGCGGGCATTGGCGAGGTCATCGAGTTTTTCGTACACATCGCCCATGTGCTCGAGCACGACCGCGCTTGCTTCGCCGGTATCGATGGAGGCCCGGATGTATTGTTTGGCGTTTTCGAATTCTCCGAGCTTGAAATAAACCCAGCCCAGGGTGTCGAGAAAGGCGGCGTTATCGGGCTCGGCTTCAACGGCGCGGCGCGACATTTCGAGGGCTTCTTCAAGGCGCAGCTGCCGCAGGCTCAGATTGTAGGCAAAGTTGTTGAGCACGGTAGCGTTGTCGGGGTCAAGCCGCAGGGCCTGCTCGTAGGCTTCGTCGGAGCGCGCGTGTTGTTCAAGGGAGGAGAGCGCATCGGCCAGCGAGCCGTAAATCATAGACCGTACCGGCCGTGTTGCCGGTGCCGAAGATGCGCGGTCCAGAATATCTGCCGCCTGCTGATAATTTTTTTGAATCAGGTGCGCCAGGCCCGAGAAAAACAGCACAAAAGCATCATCGGGAATTACTTCGTCGGCCTGAAGCCCGACCTCAATCACTTCATCATAACGTTCATCAGCCAGCAGCATCTGAAGGCGCTGCCGCCAGGCAGGTTCGTTTTCGGGAAGCAGCTCGTTGGTGCGCTTCAGGCTTTCGAGCAGGCGCTCATTATTGCCGGTGAGGCTGAAATACTCGGCAGCGAGGGCGTGCGAAAACCCCAGATCGGGCTCGTTTTCGAGAAAGGCTTCAATCAGGCTGCCGGTAGCCTGAATCAGCGCGGTGTTTTCAGGATCGCGCCCGGCCCGCTGCAGCAGAAACTGAACCAGCTCGGCTTTTACCACAGGGGCAATGCCGGGGTTTTGGATAATGCGCGTAAGCAGGGTGCCGGCATCATCCCAGCGGTTTTCCTGAATGTAAAGATCGGTGAGGGTGATCAGCGTCTCTTCGTCGGAGGGCTCTGCCTCAAGGGCGCGTTCGAGCAGTTCCGTGGCGCGGTCAAAATTCCCGGACTCGATATAGATTTGTGACAAAATCTGCATGGCCGTCACATTATCGGGGTCAAACCCGAGAATGGCATCAAGCTGCCCGATCGCCGAATCCATATCATTGAGGGCCCGGTAGTTCCGGTATTTCTGAACCAGCAGCCGGATATCAGGCCCGGTAATCAGCATGATGCGGTCGAAGGTTTTGTTGGCATCGGTCAACAGCCCTTCCATGGTGTAAATCTCGGCGATATTATAAAGAACTTCGAGATCAGCGGGCGAAGTTTCCAATACGGTTTCGAGCTGCGCGATGCTATCGGCTGAGCGCCCGTTCTGCAGGTAAATCTCAGCCATCATCACCCGGTACCATTTATTGGCGGGATCAAGCTCAACAGCGCTTTCCGCATAGTAGAGCGCGTCAATCACATTGCCGACTTCCATCAGGCTTTCGGCAATGGAAAAATCCAGGCCGGCACCGGGGCCGAGTTTTTCGCGAGCCTGAATGAGCAGGGCCGCGGCTTCCTCATAGTTTTCGAACTCAAACTCGGTGATACCCTTCACAAACAACCGCCGGCCTTCAGCCTGATTTTGCTGCTGAACCGCTGCAGAATCAGTAATAACGGGCGCCGCAGGGCTTCGCTGCGCCTGTACTGTTTGGGGGCTGAAGCACAGCAACAGGCCGGTCAGACCCGCAGGTAAGAAGAATAAGAGTTTGTATTTCATAATTAATTTGTGCGGTTTCAAAAAAGTAAAGTCTAAAGAGTAATTGCAAACGCAGCGCAGCCTGCACTGGTATTTAAGGAAAAAGCCGGGCCTCAATTCGGGTCCGGAACAATCGGGTTTCGGCAAAAGCCGCAAGCATGCGCGACCCGTACCAGCTGAATGCTTCGCCGTCAGCGGTAACGGCCAGGCAGTTCGGGATGTTCTGCTGCGCTTCGGCGGCGTCGGAATCTTTGAACGGGTACGGCTCGCTGCTGAGCAGCAGGAGCTGTGTACCACGCCTTGCAAGTTCGGCATAGCTGGTTTCGGGGTAGCGGAGCTCCGGGCCGAAAACGTTCACAAAACCAAACAGGCGCATCACATCGTGAATATACGTATCGCCGCCCACACTCATGAGCGGCTTTTTCCAGATCAGGTAGGCGGTGCGCAGGGGGGCATAGGTTTCGGGGGATGGCATCACAGCCCTGATGTCAGCACAGAGGCGGCCCGCAGTTTCGGCAGTACCGGTTGCCGCCCCGATTTGGGTGATGGCCTCCAAAGCCTGCGCTACCGTGCTGATTTCGGTAACGAGCAGCGGCGCAAAGCCCCGGATGGCTTCGGCATCTTCGCGGCGGTTTTCTTCGCGGTTGAGCACAACGAGGTCGGGCTTGAGCTCCCGGATGCGGTCAATCCGCGGATTTTTGGTGCCGCCCACGAGGGCTGCCTCTTCGATTTTTCCGGCGGGATGAATGCAGAAGCGGGTACGGCCAACGACTTCAATGTCGCCGCCGAGATCAAACAAAAGTTCGGTGAGGCTGGGTACGAGGCTTACGATGCGCATAAAAGAGGCTGCTTCTCAGCCGGATTTTTTTGAGGTTTGGGATGCCATCACCCGATATACCGCCGCAAAATAGCCTGCGCCTGCGCCGCGTAGCTTGCGCCGAACAGGTTTACGTGCACAAGCACCGGGTAGAGGTTGCAGAGGTCGGTCCGCTCTTCGAAGCCCGGGGCAAGCGGGTAGTGCGCGTTGTAGGCGCGGTAGAAGCCGGGCGAAAAGCCGCCGAAAAGCCGGGTGAAGGCCAGTTCGGTTTCCCGGTGACCATAGTGCACAGCCGGATCGATGAGCACGGGCGCGCCGCCGGTGGTGATGAGGTAGTTGCCGCCCCAGAGGTCGCCGTGCAGCAGGGCAGGCGGCTCGTCGGGGAAGAGCTCCTGCACGCGCTTTTCGAGCGCATCCAGGCTGCTGAGCCAGCGGTTTGGCAGCAGACCGGCCTTTACGGCAAGGCTGAGCTGCGGCTCTATGCGGTGCCGCATGAAGAAGTCGGCCCAGCCGGTTTCGGGGCTGTTGCGCTGCGGCAGCCGCCCGATGAAGTTGTCGTGGTCGAGCCCGAAGTGCGGACTGCTGCAGCGGTGCAGGGCTGCGAGTCCGGCGCCGAGCCGCTCCATGGCGGCCTCGGTTTTGGCGGCAGGCTCGTGCCAGCTCATCAGCAGCCAGCTGTGCCTGCCTGCCGGGCCGCAGCCGAGCACTTCCGGTACGGTAAGCCCGGTATCCTGCGCGCGGAGCAGGGCAAGCCCGCGGCTTTCGGCTTCAAACATCGGGGCGAGCGCTGCGCTGTTCCATTTCAGCACGGCCCGCCGTTTTTCACTGCCCAGCCAGATCAGGGCTACCTCATTGATGGAGCCGCCGCCGAGCATGCGCTCAGCCTGCGGTTTAAATCCGGTATGTTCGGTCAGGGCTTGGGTGAGATCGGCTGGGAGCATGATGAAATCAGACGGAAACCTGCGATTTGAGCTTGAACAACAGCTGCTCACAGCTGCGCTTCACAATCTGAAACACGTTTTCGAAACCGTCGAGGCCGCCGTAGTAGGGGTCAGGCACTTCGCCGTCGCCGGGTTTGGGGTCGTAATCGCGCAGCAGCTGAACCTTTTCGCGCTGCTCGTCGGTGGTGCACAGGCGAAGCACGTTGTCGCGGTTTTCGTTGTCCATTACCAGAATGAGATCGAACTCATCAAGGTCGGCACTGCGGAACTGCCGCGCGCGGCTGAGCAGCTGAACGCCGTGCTTTTCGGCAATGGCCCGGCTCTTGCTGTTGGCCGGCTCGCCGGTGTGGAAGGAAGCCGTGCCGGCGGAGTCGATCAGGAAATAATTTTCGAAACCGGCTTCTTTTACCAGGTGCTGCATTACGCCCTCACCGGTCGGGCTGCGGCAGATATTGCCGAGACACACGAAAACCATTTTGTAGGGGTCTTTAAGGGTGATGGGCCGCAGGGGCGGAAATCCTTTTAAAGCCATGTTATTTTTTTGAGTAAAGGTTGAGAGATTGGGGGAGGAAGCAGAAAATGTTCCCGCATCAGTTACCGGCATTCTGAAGCCGCTGAAGCAGCTCTTCAGCACTTACACCCATAAAGGTGAGATCGTCTTCGGCGGCCTGCCGCAGCTCGCTTTCGGGGTAGGTTTCGATCAGGCGGGTGTACATGAGGCGGGCGTTGTCGGGGTCGCCCAGCATGTGGTGGTAGGTGTAGCCTGCCAGAAACAGGGCGCGCTCTGCCTGCGGCGTGCCGGGCCATTCACGGGCAAGCTGCCGGAACAGGTTCACGGCTGTAACCGGTTGATTGAGGGCATCAGCCGTGAGGTTGGCCGCAAGGAACAGCATTTCGGGCGCCTGTTCGTGCTCCGGATGCAGGTAGGCGAACATGCGGTATTCTTCGGCGAGAAAGCGGGCACGGGGTGTAAACTCAGGGCTGTTGGGGTTTTCGAGCATCAGGCTGCGGAACTGTTCTTCGGCCTGGCTGATTTGTTTGAGCCGGAGTTCTTCCTGCGACAGTACGGGCTTCGGAGCAGGCTCTGGGGTGCAGGATATGGGCAGGAAAGCCGTCATCATCCCAAAAAACAAAAGAAAAAAAATAAAAGGTCTGTGCTGCATGGCTGCCTGAAAAATAGCTGAAGAATTGAAATTCATGGTAAGACCTAAAAATCCGTATATTTGCCCTCTTAATCAAAATTATCCAAAAAAGCCTCTAACACTCGTATGGGTGCCAAATTCACCGAAGTCAAAAACGTCGATTTCCCAAAACTGGAGCTCGAAGTACTCGAATTCTGGAAGAAGCGCAAGATTTTTGAGAAAAGTATCTCAACCCGTGAAGACGGAATCCCTTTCACTTTTTATGAAGGTCCGCCAACAGCGAACGGGCGTCCGGGCATCCACCATGTGATGGCCCGAACGGTGAAGGATTTATTCTGCCGCTACAAAACCATCAAAGGCTACAAAGTTAACCGAAAGGCCGGCTGGGATACGCACGGGCTTCCGGTTGAAATTGAAGTCGAGAAGAAGCTGGGCCTCAAAGGCCGGGCGCAGGTTGAGGAATTTGGTATTGCCGAATACAATGCCCGCTGCCGCGAAAGCGTGCTCGAATACAAGGATTTATGGGATGAACTCACCCGCCGCATGGGCTACTGGGTTGATCTCAGCGATCCTTATGTAACGTTCAAAAACGAATACATCGAGTCGGTCTGGTGGGCGCTCGGCAAGCTTTACAGCAAAGACCTGCTGTATAAAGGCTATAAAATTCAGTGGTACTCGCCCGGCAGCGGAACCGTGCTGAGTTCGCACGAGGTGAGCCTGGGCTATCAGATGGTGCAGGATCCCTCGGCTTACGTGAAATTCCGCCTCGATGAGGCCGCCGATACGTACTTCCTTGCGTGGACGACCACACCCTGGACGCTCATCTCAAACATGCTCCTCGCCGTGAAAGACGACCTCACCTATGTGCAGATCCGCGTTGCCGGTGCCAACGGTGAGCCCGAGTACCTTGTGCTGGTGAAAGAGCGGCTCGAAGTGATCCGCGAAGACTACGAAATTATCCGCGAAATGAAGGGCGCCGAGCTGGTAGGCAAAACCTATCAGCCGGTTTACGATTACGCCCTCGGCACCTACGGAAAAGAAGCCGCCTGGCGCGTGGTTTCCGCAGATTTTGTGACGACTGAGGACGGTACCGGTATCGTACACCTCGCGCCGGCCTTTGGTGCCGATGACTTTGCCGTGTGCAAAGAGCACGACATCCCCCTGTTTAACCCCGTAACCAAAGACGGCGTGTTCGACGGGCAGGCTGAAATTGTGAAAGGTGAATGGTTCAAGGATGCCGATAAAATCATCATCCGCGACCTCAAAGAACGCGGCGCACTGTACCGTCAGGAAACCTACGACCACAACTACCCGCACGACTGGCGCAAAGGCACCCCGCTGATTTCCTACCCGGTGGAGTCATGGTTTATCCGCACTACGGCTTTCAAAGACCGGATGATCGAGCTCAACAACACCATCAACTGGAAGCCGGCGAGCACGGGCACGGGCCGCTTCGGTACCTGGCTCGAGAACAATGTGGACTGGGCGATTTCGCGGCAGCGTTTCTGGGGCACGCCCCTGCCGATCTGGGTGAACGACAACAACCCGGATGACATGGTGTTTGTGGATTCCATCAACATGCTGCGCGAGAAAGCGGGCATCCCCAAAGATCAGGAACTCGACCTGCACCGTCCGTTTATTGATGAATTTACCTGGAAAGCCAAGGACGGCGGTACCTACCGACGTATCCCCGACCTGGTAGATGTGTGGCTGGATTCCGGCGCCATGCCGTTTGCGCAGTGGCACTATCCTTTCGAGAACAATCACATCTTCAAAGAAAGCTTCCCCGCTGATTTCATCGCTGAAGGCGTGGATCAGACCCGCGGCTGGTTCTACACCCTGCACGCCCTGGCAACCATGCTGTTCGATAAGCCCGCTTACAAAAATGTGGTATCGAACGGACTTGTGCTCGACAAAAAAGGCGAGAAAATGGCCAAGAGCAAGGGCAACGGGGTAGATCCTTTCGAAGTAATCC
This sequence comes from Cyclonatronum sp., assembly GCF_022565315.1. Taxonomy (NCBI): domain Bacteria; kingdom Pseudomonadati; phylum Balneolota; class Balneolia; order Balneolales; family Cyclonatronaceae; genus Cyclonatronum; species Cyclonatronum sp. The sequence goes on from NZ_JAIUMX010000018.1 coordinate 25,361, forward strand.
GCAGCTATGGTGCTGACACCGTGCGCTGGTACATGATGAGCAACACCCCGCCCTGGGAAAACCTCAAGTTCAGCGAAAAGGGCCTGCAGGAAACACAGCGCAAGCTCTTTAATACGGTGATGAACACCTACTCCTTCCTTGCGATGTATGCCAATATCGACGAATGGACCTACAGCGGAGCCCGCATTCCCGTGGCCGACCGCCCCGAGATGGACCGCTGGATCATCTCCCGCATGTACACCACCATCAAAGAGGTGGATACACATTTTGAAGATTACGACCCGACAAAGGCTGCCCGCGAAGTGGAGCAGTTTGTGGAAGACCTCAGTAACTGGTATATCCGCCGCAACCGCCGCCGGTTCTGGAAGGAAGGCAAGAGCCTCGACAAAACCGCTGCTTACCAAACCCTCTTTGAGTGTCTGGTGAGCCTGAGCAAGCTCATGAGCCCGATTGCGCCGTTCTTCAGCGAGTGGCTGTACCGCGAGCTGTACAAGGTTCACAAAATGGAAGAAGAGTCGGTGCACCTGTCCTTTTACCCGACCGTGGAAGAAACATCCATCGATAAGGCGCTTGAATACCGCATGTATCAGGCGCGGCTCATCAGCTCCGTGGTGCTGCGCATCCGCAATAAGATTGCCGTGAACGTAAGGCAGCCGCTGTCGCGCATTATCCTGCCCACGCAAAGCCCCGAGCACCGCGACGCCGTGGAGCGCGTGAAAAACATCATCCTTGATGAGGTGAATGTCAAAAACCTCGAGTATGTGGATGATGATTCCGGCATCGTAAGCAAGAGCGCGAAGCCGAACTATCCGGTGATGGGTTCGCGGCTTGGTAAGAAAATGAAGGCGGCTGCAAAGCGAATCGCTCAGTTAAGCAATGATGAAATAAATGCTTACGAAGTAAAAGGCTCGATTCAGCTGGAGATCGAGAATGAACAGCTTACATTCCAAAAAAATGATATTTTGATTATACGCGACGGGCTGAAAGGCTGGGAAGTGGAAACCGAAGAAGGCATCACCGTAGCTGCCGACACAACCCTCACCGAAGACCTCATCCGTGAAGGATTGGCCCGTGAAATTATTAACCGCGTGCAAAATATGCGCAAAGAGGCCGGGTTTGAAGTTACTGACCGGATTCGACTGACAATTGTCGGTGACGAAGAAACCGCGAGTGCCGTGGAAAGCATGCAGGCGTACATCAAACTCGAAACCCTGTCTGAGGAAATTCACTCAGTTGCTGACAACACTGATGATTTCGAAAAAGAATGGGAAATCGATGATAAGACCGTATTAATTGCCATTAAACGTAAACCCAACTGATACTTTAAGAGGTAACGACAATGAGTAAGGACACCGACCCCCGAGTCTCCCCGTACACCGATGAGGAGCTGGAATATTTTAAGGAAATCATTATAAAGAAAAGAACCGAAGCTGAGCAGGATCTTGAGATGCTTCAGTCTGCTATTCGTGAAAGCACCGAAAATGCTTCGGATGAGTCCGCTTATTCATACCACATGGCTGATGCCGGCACCGATGCACAGGAGCGGGAGAAAACCTACATGCTGTTCAACCGCACCAAGAAATTCATCCGCTACCTCGATGATGCCCTGGTACGTATCAAAAACAAAACTTACGGGGTTTGCCGTGTAACCGGAAAGAAAATTTCCAAAGGCCGCCTTGAGGCTGTTCCGCATACGCAAATCAGCATCGAAGCAAAGCTCAAACAAAAATAAGGTCGCCGCTTTAGCGTGAATCCCAAGTCTGAAAAACTCGCCTGGTTTTCGGCGATGGCCGTGATTGTGGTCATCCTCGATCAGTGGTCCAAAACCGTTGTGCGCACAAGTCCGGAATTACACCGGCTCACCCTCATCGACGGATGGCTGGCGTTTAACTACACGACCAATCCCGGCATGGCTATGGGCATTTCATTCGCCCCGACCTTCGTGATCAGCATTATTGCGATTCTGGCCACCATCGGCATTGTGTGGTACACCATCAGCGTGATGGATCAGGCGCCGAAGGGCTTCGTGATCTGCATGGGCCTGGTAATCGGAGGCGCACTCGGTAACATTGCCGATCGCCTTTACATGGCCGTGATTAAGGGCTACGGCAGCGTGCTTGAAGGCGCTGTGGTAGATTTTATCCATTTCACCTGGATCTGGCCCGCGTGGGTACCCTGGGTTGGGGGAAGCCCGTCTTTTCCCTACATCTTTAATGTAGCCGATGTAGCCATTTCAACGGCCATCATCATTTTGCTGGTGTTCTCGAAATGGCTGCTGCCGGCCGATCCGCCAAAAGAGGCTGCTCCGTCGGAAGTGCCGGTGCAGCAAACGGAGGCGATTACGACGGATACTCCCGAAACAGAAACCGCATCGCCCGACAGCGAAAAGCCCGAGACTACCACTCAGGCGGCATCCGAAACGGATTTGACACCGCTTTCAGGCGATGAAGCCAAGCCCACAAAACCGGCCTGAGCTTAAGCCCATGTCTACCTCACTTTATACCCAAAAACTGATTGAGGCTTCCCGGAATACTGAAAACCGTCTCAGCCCCGGCAGCAAGCCCGATCAGTTTGATTTCCATATTCAGGGCCAAAACCCGGTCTGCGGCGACCGGGTTATTTTTTTTGTAACGATGGATGGAGACCGCATTGCCGGCATCAGCTACGATGTCGCTGGCTGCCTGATGTCGCAGGCCTCAGCCGCATTTCTGGCTGTTTTTGCCCGGGGAAAGGCGCCTGAACAGCTTCGGGCACTGTATGAGGAAATCAGCCGCATCACCAGTCCCGACGGTCCGGGGCCGGACCCCGCTGCCGACGAGCAGCTTGCAGCCGCAAAACCCTGGCTCGCCCTCGCCCAAATCCGCGACTATCCCGCCCGCCGCAAATGCGTGATGATGGCCTGGGATGCCCTCATGAAACAGCTGCCATCCCTGCAATAGGCCGAATTCAGAAAGACGCGCAAAAAAGAAGCCCGCCTTTCAGTTTCAGCTGTAAGGTTTTTGCCTTTCGGTACTCTTTGATCCAAAATAACTTCAAAGATAAACCTACCGGAATAATGGCTGAAATTAACCTCAAACAAGCTGAATACACTGCGGAAATCGTCAAAAAAAGCGGCGTCCGCAACATGCTGCCCGAAGAGCAGCCCCGTGAAAAACTCATGAAATACGGCCCTGATGTGCTCACCGATTCCGAGCTGCTGGCCATTTTGCTGCGCTCGGGCACACAGGGCATGAACGTGATGGAAGTTTCCCGAACCCTGCTGGAGCGCAGCGGCGGTATCCACAAACTTGCCCGACACGACTGGGAGGAAATCAGCGGCATACGCGGTATCGGCAAGGTGAAGGCCATCACACTTGTGGCCGTTTTTGAACTGGCCCGCCGCCTCAGTCAGGACAGCGAGGCGGAGAAAATCTTCTTTTACTACCCCGAGCAGGTATATTCTTATTTTGGCCCGATGCTGCGCGATCAGCAGAAAGAAATATTTATCGTGGGCTATCTCAACTCGGCTAAGCAGCTCACCGGGTACGACCGCATCAGCGTTGGCGGGGCGAATGCAACTATCGTTGATCCCAACGAAGTGCTTAGGAAGGCTATCATTAACCGGGCGCACAACATTATGCTGGTTCACAACCACCCGAGCGGCAATCCCCGGCCCTCGCAGGCCGACACCAAGCTCACCAAACGCATTCAGTCAGGCGCACGAATGGTAGGCATGGATGTGGCCGATCACGTGGTTATAGCGGGCTACGAATGGACGAGCTTCAAAAAGCTCAGCATTATTGAGTGAAGAACTTTGTATATTTACAAAGTGCCCGAAAGCCACAGAAACCCGGTGAAAAGCCGGGTTTTTTGTTGCAGGGTGCCATCATTTTTTACCTAAGCGCCGGCCATAGCAGCAGCAGGCAAACTGTATTTTCGATTGTTTTTTTTCGGGTGATGCGTTTCGATGCCTGCGCCTGTTTCTGAGCCGGCTACTCACTATTCATATACCGCCTGCCCGTACGGGTGCGGCATCTGACATCTTCTTCCTGTTTACGCATGAAAGCATACCTGGTACGCATCCTCACTGAAGCCCTCGCGAAAATTACCGATCAGCCGGTTGAGGCCGACATCATCATCGAAAAGCCGCGCAGCGCGGATCACGGCGACGCGGCCACAAACCTGGCCATGACCCTCACCAAAAAGCTGGGCATGCCGCCGCGCAAAATCGCCGAAGCCCTCAAGGCAGCCCTGCCGCTCGATGACGGCTACCTCAGCGCCGTAGAAATTGCCGGCCCTGGTTTTATCAACTTCCGGTTTTCCGAAAAATGGCTGTACGGTCAGCTTTCCGAAATCCTCGAAACCGGCGCGGGCTACGGCAAAACCAACGAAAATGCCGGCAAAAAAATGCAGATCGAGTTCGTAAGCGCCAACCCGACCGGCCCGCTCACCGTGGGTCATGGCCGGAACGCCGTCCTCGGCGATACTATCGCGCGCCTGCTCGAGTGGACCGGCGCTGCCGTTGATCGCGAATACTACTTTAATAATGCCGGCCGGCAGATGCGCGTACTCGGTGAAAGCGTTCGGGCCCGCTACCTGCAGGAGCTCGGGCAAAAAGCGGAACTGCCCGAAGACGGTTATCAGGGCGGGTACATCACCGATATCGCCAAAACCCTGATCGACGCGCACGAAGAATCCCTGCTGGGCTGTCCCCCCAACGACCCCGTTTTTAAAAACGCGGCTGAGCACGCCATTTTCGCGGATATCCGGAAAACGCTGGAGCGCATGAACATCCGCATGGACAGCTTCTTCAACGAGCACACCCTCTATGAAGACGGCTCCATCGACCGGGTTGTGAGCCGGCTGCGCGAGCTTGACCTCGCCTACGATGCTGACGGCGCGGTCTGGTTCCGCACCACCAAATTCGGCAAGGAAAAAGACACCGTGCTGGTAAAAAGCACCGGTGAGCCGACTTACCGCCTGCCCGATATTGCCTACCACATCAACAAGCTCGACCGCGGCTACGATACCTGCATCGACATTTTCGGGGCCGATCATATCGCGACCTATCCCGACGTGGTTTCTGCGGTTGAGGCCCTCGGCTACGACAGCAAGCGCATCGACGTGCAGGTGTATCAGTTTGTAACCATCGTGAAGGAAGGTATTCCGTTCAAGATGAGCACCCGCAAAGCCAATTTCGTGACCCTCGATGAGCTCATGGATATGGTAGGCAGCGACGTTACCCGCTTCTTCTTCCTGATGCGCACGCCGGGCACGCACCTCGAGTTCGACATAGCCGAAGCAACGCAGCAGGGCGAGAAAAACCCCGTGTTTTACCTGCAATACGCACATGCCCGCATCCACAGCATCCTCAGCAAAGCAACCGAGGAATACGACCTCAGCGCGGAAGCGGACTTAGGGCTGCTCACCCATCCCGCCGAAACAACCCTCATTAAAGACCTGCTGCAGTTCCCTGATATGGTGGCACAGGCTGCGCATCACCGGGAGCCGCACCGCCTCATCAATTACCTGAATGAGGTGGCCGCGAGTTTCCACCGGTTCTACCACGACTGCCGGATTATGGGCGAAGCCCCTGAGCTTGCCGTTGCCCGCGTTGCGCTGCTGCGCGCCGTAGTAACGGTGCTGAACAACGGCCTCACCATACTCGGTATTCAGGCACCCGAGCGCATGTAGGCCGGGGAGCTTCCTCTTCCCAAAAAAATCCGGGCCGGATTCGCTTCAAAGGCGGGTCCGGCCCGTTTTGTTTTACTCCGTGTTGTTGATGAGCACCCGCGCATAGAACTGAATCATTTCCCCGTAGTTTTCGATGGAAAGCCGTTCGTTGGTGCCGTGCACGCGGTCGAGGTCGCTTTGTTCGGCCCGGAGCGGGAAGAAGCGGTAGATGTTGGGGCTTATTTCGGTGTAGTGCCGGGCATCGGTAGCGCCAACCATGAGAGAGGGCGCTACGGCAACCTCGGGGAAAATCTGCCGGATGGAGCGCGCAAGCTGCCGGTAAGGCTCGTTGGTGATGGAGGATACCGGCGAAGGCTCGATATAGCCGAAGAGTTTCTCAACCTTCACGCTGTCGTCATTGATCACTTTTTTGACGTGCGCGATCACGCTTTCCACAGAGTCGTTGGGATGGATGCGGAAATTTACCACCGCACGGGCGATGGTCGGGATGAGGTTTTCCTTCATGCCGGATTCAAAAATGGTGGTCGCAGTGGTGGTGCGCATGGCCGCATCGGTTGCGGGAATGGTGGCGAGGAAGCGGCGCAGCGGGGTTTTGAACAGCCAAAGATTTGCGAAAATAAACCGGAAAGGGATTGGCATGCCGGTGCCGATGGCCTCAAAAGTTGATTTCACGAGCCCGTCGAATTTGGCCGGCAGCGGGTTGTTTTCGAGCCGGTGCAGGGCCTCGCCCAGGCGCGCGATGGAGGTCGTGCCCTGCGGCACGGAGGAGTGCCCGCCCTCTGAGGCGACGCTCAGCTCCAGGCTCAGGTAGCCCTTTTCGGCCACAGCCACAAGCGCTACGGGGCTCTTAACCCCTTCGATGAGCTCTTCAACGACCGGGAGGCCTTCATCCAGCAGAAACTCCATCTCGATACCACGCGATTTGAGCAGCCGGCCGATTTCGCTTGCCCCGAATTCGCCGTCGATTTCCTCATCGTGGCCGAAGCCGAGGTAAACCGTGCGCTGCGGCTCGAAGCCCTCACGCAGCAGGGCCTCAGTGGCCTCGAGGATGGCCATCACGCCGGACTGCACATCCATGGTGCCGCGGCCGTAGATGTGCTCGTCGGTAACCGCGCCCTGAAACGGGGGGTGGTCCCAGTCCTCTTCTGTACCCGGCTCAACCGGTACAACGTCGAGATGGCAGGTGAGCATGATGGGCTTGAGGTCCGGGTTTTTGCCCTCCCAGCGGTAGAGCAGGCTGTACCGGTTCACGGTTTCCTGCTCCAGCTTCTCGTACACAAGCGGGAAAGCCTCGTCGAGAAAACGGTGCATTTTCTCGAATTCTTCGCCATCGATGAGGCTTGCATCCTGCCGGGAGATGGTTTTGAACTGAATAGCCCTGCTCAGGCGCTGCACTGCTTCATCAAGATTAACGGGCAGCTGCTCACAACTTTCGGGTTCCGGGGTTTTTACGGTGAGCCGAAACGTACGGAAAACGGTGAATGCTACAACTAACAGTAGCAGGCCTAAGAAAGAAATCAGCATGCAGGCGGTTTATCAGGATGGGAAAAGATGAGTGCCGGCAAAATTACCGGATGTACGTGGTGAATGACATTTGCAGAATGGCAAGGCGGAAAATAACCACATCGTTCAAAAAAACAGAACTTCAAATCTAAACATAAGTTCGGCAGTGCGTGGGCTGAATCCTTATATTTCTGAGTTTACATAAAATCCGGCTCAGACAGCAGCTTCAGCGCCGGATGCCATCATCCCGAAAAAACTGAAAAGCCAATTTTAACATCAAGTTATCCATTAATGCAGGTCGTGCCGGCCTGATATCCGCTATGAACGATTACAAACCTTCGCAGATTGAGCCGAAATGGCAGCGCTACTGGGACGAACACAAAACCTTTAAAACCGACGACAGCGACCGCAGCAAGCCGAAGTACTACGTGCTGGATATGTTCCCGTACCCGAGCGGCTCGGGTCTGCATGTAGGTCACCCGGAGGGGTACACGGCTACCGATATTGTGGCCCGCTACAAGCGCATGAAAGGGTTCAATGTGCTGCACCCGATGGGCTGGGATGCTTTCGGCCTGCCTGCCGAGCAGTACGCCATTAAAACCGGCACGCATCCGCGCATCACAACAGAAAAGAATATTGAGCGCTTCAAAACGCAGCTTAAATCACTGGGTTTTGCCTACGACTGGGACCGTGAAATCAACACCACATCCCCCGATTATTACCGCTGGACACAGTGGATTTTCCTGCAGCTCTATAAAAAAGGACTGGCCTATCAGGCGGATGTGCCGGTTAACTGGTGCCCTGAGCTGGGTACGGTGCTGGCCAATGAAGAAGTGATCGACGGCAAGAGCGAGGTCGGCGGCTTTCCGGTCATCCGCAGGCCGATGCGGCAGTGGATGCTCAAAATTACCGAGTATGCCGAGCGTCTGCTGGAAGATCTGGAAGAGCTGGACTGGTCAGAATCCATCAAGCTGATGCAGCGCAACTGGATCGGGAAATCGGTCGGGGCGAACATCACCTTTAAAGTAGCCGGGCATGAGGGAGAGGAAATCCGCGTATTTACGACCCGTCCCGACACCCTTTTCGGTGCGACTTACATGGTGCTGGCCCCCGAGCATGAGCTGGTAGCAAAAATTACGACCGATGCAAAGCGCGCCGAAATGGACGCTTATGTGGAGCAGGCCGCCCGAAAATCGGATCTCGACCGGGGCGAGCTCAACAAAAACAAGACCGGTGTGTTTACCGGCGCTTATGCCGTAAATCCGGCAACGGGCGAGTCAGTGCCCGTTTGGGTGGCCGATTACGTGCTGATTACCTACGGAACCGGTGCCATTATGGCGGTGCCGGGCCATGACGAGCGCGACTGGGAATTTGCTGAAAAATACGGGCTGGAAATCCGCGAAGTGGTTGCCGGCGGCGATGTGCGCAAAGCCGCACACACGCAGACCGAAGGCAGCGCCTGCGTAAACTCCGACAATGGTGAGGTAAGCCTGAACGGGCTGGCCGTAGATGAGGCCAAGCAGCGCATCATTGGCTGGCTCGAAGAAAAAGGGCTGGGTGAAGGCGCCGTAACCTACAAACTGCGCGACTGGCTGTTCTCGCGGCAGCGCTACTGGGGCGAGCCCTTCCCGATCATTCATGTGGACGGGCAGCCGAAGCCGCTGAGCGAAGCCGACCTGCCCCTCACTCTGCCCGATGTGGAGCGTTACGAGCCGAGCGGCACACCGGAGTCGCCCCTGGCCGGAATCACCGACTGGGTCGAAACGACCGATCCCGAAACCGGCAAACCTGCCCGCCGCGAAACGAACACCATGCCGCAGTGGGCCGGTTCGTGCTGGTACTACCTGCGGTTTATTGATCCGGACTACACCCAAGGCCCCGTCTCCAAAGAAAAAGAGCAGTACTGGATGCCCGTTGACCTCTACGTGGGCGGCGCAGAGCATGCGGTGCTTCACCTTTTATATGCGCGTTTCTGGCACAAGGTACTCTACGATCTGGGCGTGGTTTCAACCAAGGAGCCGTTTTATAAGCTGGTGAATCAGGGCATGATTCTGGGTGAGGTGGAATACACCGTGTACCGCGCGGAAGACGGCCGCTTCCTCACGCAGGACGATCTGAAAACCTACAGCGGCGAGCTTACCCGCATCCGCCTGCGGCAGGATCAGGTTACCAAAAATGACGCGGAAGGCTACGAGCTTGACCCCTCAAGGGCGGCCGAGCCGGTAACGGTGATGCACCCCAACGGGAAAAAAGAAGAGATGAGCGGCTATTTCAGCGATGCTGACCTGAAGCAGGCGGTACCGGTTGAAGCGCGTTCGTTCAAGATGTCGAAGTCGCGCGGCAACGTGATTAACCCCGATGAGGTCGTGAAGCAGTACGGCGCCGATGCCCTGCGGCTGTACGAGATGTTCATGGGTCCGCTCGAGCAGCCCAAGCCCTGGAGCATGAGCGGGGTGGAAGGCGTGTACCGCTTCCTGAAGCGGGTGTGGCGACTGATGATTGATGAAGAAGGAGACGGCGGTCTGCATCCGCTGGTTCAGGATGTGGCGGCTGACCGGGCGCAGGAAAAAGCCCTGCACGAAGCCATAAAAAAAGTAACGGACGACATTGAAGGATTTCGGTTTAATACCGGTATTTCTGCCCTCATGATATTCGTGAACGAAGCCATGCAGTGGGAGCAGCGTCCGCTCGGGCTGATGCGTGAATTCCTGCTGCTGCTGAGCCCGTACGCGCCGCACCTCGCGGAAGAGCTGTGGGAGCGCCTCGGCTTTGAAGCCTCCGTAGCAGAGCAGCCCTGGCCCGAATACGACCCGGCCAAGCTCATAAGCGATGTGAAAACCTATGCCGTACAGGTAAACGGCAAGGTAAGGGGTGAAATAACCCTGCCGCTTTCAGATGCCGGCGACAAGGAAAAAGTGCTTGCACTTGCTAAAGAAGAGCCTGGCGTAGCCAAATACCTCAAAGAGGCGCAGATCGTGAAGGAAGTTTTCGTACCCATGCGTATTGTGAACATTGTGGTTAAGCCTGCATAGAAGACCGGATAGTAAGCAGCAGGCAGTCCCGGATAAAGGGGCTGCCTGCTTGGGGTATTAATTGGGTAAGCATGCCGTCGGGGAGGAAAAAATTCGGTTAAAGAAATTCAGGGAAATCTAAATTAGGGTCATTTTTTGAAGCCCCGGGAAGCACGAAAATGGAAACGAAGCGCTTTTCAGGCATTCGGAAACGCAGCGGAACGGCGCTTCCGGCAAATATTAAATTTTATTAATCAGTCATTTTCCGGTATCCGGGAGACAGAAAAAGGCACTGCAAAAGCGCAACTCAATGACCGCAGGTACCCAAAGTGTTGCCATTCAATTGTTTGCAATGCGGTGGGAAAGAAACAAAACAGAAACGCGAGAATAACTTAATGTTACTATTGAGATTAGAGAAAAAGGTTTTTGGGAAGCGCTTTTATTTTATTGAATTTAGTGCGATAAAAAGGGGGGTATTTGCACCCCAATATAATTGTTAGGTAGTGGGCTAAACGAAAAAAAAGAGCTGTAAAAAACTGAGTTGAAAGAGGTTTCTGAAAGTCGGGAAGTTGCGGCAAAAGACTTAGATACCCATAAATTGCAAAGACTTAGAGTATAAGGAATGGAGTATAACTGCGCAAATAATTTATTTTCAAAAAAAACTGAAACTACTTTCATTTTATATTGAAACTTCATTTATTTAGGACAGCACAATTTAGCGCATAGCCAGTGTGTAACTGAAAAGCGCTTACAGCATTAAGGCCTGCCCCATGCGGGAGGCTGTAACTCAATCACAACCAATACAAGCGGAACAATCATTATGGAACAATACATTCTCGCTCTGGATCAGGGAACTACAAGCTCAAGAGCAATTTTATTTAACAAAGCCGGCTCGATAGTATCAGTAGCCCAAAAAGAATTTCGTCAGATATATCCCAAGCCGGGATGGGTAGAGCACGATGCTCAGGAAATTTGGTCAACGCAAGCCGGTGTTGCTGCTGAAGCGGTTACAGCCAAGGGCTTCAACGGTCAGAACCTTGCTGCTATCGGTATTACCAATCAGCGTGAAACAACTGTAGTTTGGGATCGGGAAACAGGTGTTCCGGTTTACAATGCAATTGTATGGCAGGACAGAAGAACAGCTGAATTTTGTGATGAGCTGAAAGGCAAAGGTCTTGCGGCCAAAATTCAGGAAAAAACAGGCCTTGTACTTGATGCTTACTTTTCCGGAACAAAAGTAAAATGGATTCTTGACAATGTAGAAGGTGCCCGTGAAAAGGCGGAAGCCGGAAAACTTGCTTTTGGTACTATCGATACCTGGCTTATCTGGAATCTTACCCGCGGTGAAGTACACGTAACTGACGTAACAAACGCTTCCAGAACCCTGCTTTTCAACATCAACTCCATGGAGTGGGATGAGGAAATGCTGGATATCATGACAGTGCCGAAAAGCATGCTTCCTGAAGTAAAACAATCTTCTGAAGTTTACGGCCACACGAAAACAACTATTTTTGCTTCCAAAGTACCTATTGCAGGTATCGCAGGTGATCAGCAGGCGGCCCTCTTTGGCCAAATGTGTAACAAAGAAGGTATGGTTAAAAATACCTACGGCACAGGCTGCTTCATGCTTATGAATGTTGGCGAGAAGCCCGTTCCTTCCAAAAATAACCTGCTGGCAACGGTAGCCTGGAAAGTAAACGGCAAAACAAATTATGCGCTTGAAGGTTCAATCTTTATCGCCGGTGCGGTTGTACAGTGGCTGCGCGATGAGCTTGGAATCATTCAGAAATCAAGTGAAGTTGAAAAACTTGCAGCATCTGTAGAAGACAGTGGCGGTGCTTATCTGGTACCGGCATTTGCAGGTCTGGGTGCTCCGTACTGGGATCAGTATGCCCGCGGAACCATGGTTGGCATGACCCGCGGAACAAGTGCAGCACACGTAGCCCGTGCAGCTCTGGATTCCATTTGCTATCAAACCCTTGATGTACTAACAGCCATGAATGCTGATTCAGGCATCGATATACGCGAGCTGCGCGTAGATGGCGGCGCAACGGTTAATGACCTTATGATGCAGTTTCAGTCTGACATCCTTCAGGTGCCCGTTGTAAGACCAAAGGTAACCGAAACGACAGCACTTGGTGCTGCATACCTTGCAGGCCTTGCTGTAGGTTACTGGCCTGATATGGATAGCATCAGCCAGCAATGGCAGGTCGATAAACGCTTCGAGCCTGCAATGGAACAGGAAAAAGTTGACGAGTTCACCAAAGGCTGGAAACGCGCCATCAAAGCTGCCCGTGTTTGGGCGGAATCCCGCTAATTAAGCGGAATTAAACCGGCTGAATAATTCAAAAAAAACCCTCTCCTTGAAACAAGGGGAGGGTTTTATGAACCTCTGCAAGACCAGATACAATTATGAAAAGACAAGACATGTTAAAAGAAATCCGCGACTACTCAGGCTTCTGGGACGTCATCATTATTGGTGGTGGCGCTACAGGGCTTGGTGCTGCGGTTGAATCGGCTTCAAGAGGATACAAAACCCTGCTTCTTGAAAAATATGATTATTCGAAGGGTACCTCCAGCCGCTCTACCAAATTGGTACACGGCGGGGTAAGGTATCTGCAGCAGGGTAACGTAAGCCTGGTTCTTGAGGCGCTGCGGGAACGTGGTCTCATGATTCAAAATGCCCCCCATTTATGCAGAAATCAGGCTTTTATTGTACCCAATTACGATTGGTGGGGTGGCCCGTTTTACGGTGTCGGCATGAAGGTTTATGATATGCTGGCAGGTAAATTAGGGTTGGGCCCATCCAAAATATTATCACGCGAAGAAACCATTAAACGCATTCCAACCATTGAAGCGGAAGGCCTGCGTGGTGGAGTAATTTATTACGACGGTCAGTTCGATGACTCACGCCTTGCCGTAAACCTGGCGCAAACAGCAGTTGAACAGGGCGCTACTGTAATGAACTACATGAATGTAACCGGCTTGCTGAAATCCAAAGACGGATTTACAAGCGGTGTGAAAGTTACGGATACCATTAATAATGATGATTACGAGCTGAATGCCCACGTAGTAATTAATGCTACCGGCGTATTTACGGATTCCGTTGTGAAAATGGATAATCCCGATGCCAAACCCATGGTACAGCCAAGTCAGGGGATTCACATCATTTTAGATAAAGAGTTTTTACCGGGCGACTCAGCCATCATGGTTCCTCAAACAGACGACGGCCGCGTACTCTTTGCAGTACCCTGGCACGACAAAGTTGTTGTAGGAACTACTGATACGGCCGTTGATTCAATCGATTATGAGCCGCGTGCTTTCGATGAAGAAATCGAGTTCGTAATGACGCACGCTGCCCGTTACCTGAATAAAGATCCGGAAATGAAGGATGTACGAAGTGTATTTGCCGGGCTGCGCCCGCTTGTGAAACCACAGGATGACAAAGGCACTTCTGCAATATCCCGCGACCATACCTTGTTGGTTTCTGAATCCGGCCTGGTGACTATCACCGGCGGAAAATGGACAACCTACAGGAAAATGGGGCAGGATACGATCAATCAGGCAGCTTTGGTTGCCGGTCTCGAAAGCAGAGACTGCGTTACAGAAAATATGCGCATACACGGCTGGGTTAAACACCAGGATACAACTGATCCGCTGCACCTATATGGGTCTGATGCGCCGGGTGTTCGCAAACTGTACGCAGAAAATGCACAACTCGAGCAAAAGCTACATGATGATTTGCCATACATCAAAGCGGAGGTTGTTTGGGCAGCCCGCCATGAAATGGCAATGACCGTAGAGGATGTGTTGTCACGCAGAACCCGGGCAATCTTGCTTAATGCCAAGGCAAGTATTGAAACGGCACCTGAAGTGGCGAGGCTTTTGGCCGCAGAACTCGGATATGATGAGGCCTGGCAGAAGGCGCAGGTGGATGCCTATACCAAACTTGCAGAGGGGTATACCCTGTCCTGAAGCAGGTCTCATCTGTCTTTTTCTGAACAGATGTGACAAAACCTAACCAATGCATATTTGTGTGCGGGGAAAGCCTTCCATTTACTGTCTGAATTCATGGGGGTGAATTCGCTAACGGAATGAGCTCAACCGCACCAAATCTGCATCTTTTAACTAAATCAAAAAATAACTAAAGGAGATTCATACCATGGGTCCTTTTCTCGGTGAATTTATTGGTACAGCTATTCTTATCCTTCTGGGTAATGGTGTAGTGGCCAACGTTGTATTAAATCAAACTAAGGGCAACAACTCAGGCTGGATTGTAATAACATTCGGCTGGGGTATGGCAGTTTTTACTGCCGTCTTCGTTGTTGGTCAGTTCAGTGGTGCCCACATTAACCCTGCCGTTACGGTAGGCCTTGCAGTTGCAGGTTTGTTCGATTGGGGCATGGTTGGGCCATACATTGCTGCTCAGTTGCTTGGTGCTTTCACAGGTGCCGTTTTAGTCTGGCTGGCTTATAAAGATCACTTTGCCGCTACTGAAGACGGACCAGCCAAACTGGCTGTCCATTCAACAGGCCCGGCTATCCGTAATACAGGCTCTAACCTGATTACTGAGGTTATCGGTACCATTATGCTTGTATTCGGTGTGTTCTATCTGGTAGGCCCGGGCTTTATGAGTGCTGACGGTGAAATGCTTACCGCGATTGTGATTAACGGTCAGGAAGTTGGTTTTGGCCTTGGCTCATTATCTGCACTGCCCGTAGGTCTTTTGGTACTTGCAATTGGTTTGTCGCTCGGCGGACCAACCGGTTATGCGATCAATCCTGCTCGTGACCTCGGTCCGCGGATTGCGCATGCTGTCCTTCCTATTCCAAACAAAGGCGACTCCGACTGGGGATACTCCTGGATTCCGGTTGTTGGTCCTATTGTAGGTGCTGTTATTGCAGCCCTTCTGTTTGGAGCGCTCTCGTAAGCCGGCGCAGCTATTTCAGGCTTACATACTGTTATAAAAGCAGTTACTGAACCATATCATTATTCCCTCACCCATGCCGGCACAGTGCCGGCATGGGGCTTATTTCAAAAAAAACATTAAGAGTAAAGTATTATGAAAAAATCCGTTATTAGCCTGGCAGCTGCCGCGTTGATCCTGATTACAACCTTTGCGATGACGCCTCAAACTACGCAGGCACAGGAACTTTCTATTGAACCGGGCGCTACCATCACAAGCCGTTTTATTTACCGTGGTCTTGATCTTGGTTCCTCTCCACAGGTGCAGCCAAGCATCGCCCTGAATTACGGAAACTTCAACTTCACCCTTTGGGGATCTCATCCGCTTTCACTTACACCCGACGGATCTGACTACAAAGAAGTTAAGTTCTGGATGAACTACACTTTCGATGCCGGTAACTTCACCCTTACCCCGCAAATCGAAAACCACTTCAACGCAAATGCCGATCTGTTCGATTTCGATGAAGATACCACAACACACGTTTTCCAGGCTTCTGTTCGCGCAGCTGCCAAAGGGGATGTAGCTCCTGATTTCCTTCTCGGATATGCCTTCTGGGGCGCCGATGGTTTCGAGCCTACACTATACCTGGAAGCAGGCGTTAGCTTTAGCATGGGCGATACCGGTCTGCGTGCTTTCCTCTCGGGTCAGTACTCTGATGAAGGCGGATTCGTTGACCTCGATTACGGCGGAGACTTCGTATTCAATCAGCTTGGGCTGAGCGCTACACGTCATCTGAGGATTTCTGACAATATTTCGGTTCCTATGAGTGTACTTGTTGCTATCAACCCGAAAACCGAGCGCGCCTTTACAGCTTTCTCAATCAGCTTCTAATCTGAGCTGCTTGCATTACCAAAGCATCTGCCCCGTTTCCGGGGCAGGTGCTTTTTTTGATAGCCGGATGTAATGCAACAAAATTACATCCGTTTTTTTACACGGCTTTGGAAGCGCTTTTAGCAATTAACCCTATTTTTTCCAGCAGCTTATTAATCATAATCTACATAAACAGGTAACTATGAAAAAACTGATTAATCACCCCGATAATGTCATTAAAGAGCAGCTTGAAGGTATGCAGGCCGCACACGCTGATCTCATTAAAGTCAATTTCGAACCCTACTACATTACCCGTGCAGGCGGTCCCGTTAAAGGGAAAGTAGCCCTGATCTCCGGGGGCGGAAGCGGTCACGAGCCAATGCACGGCGGATTTGTGGGGCACGGGATGCTTCATGCAGCCTGCCCGGGTGAGGTCTTTACCTCGCCAACGCCCGATCAGATGCACGAAGCAGCCAAAGCTGCCAATGGCGGTGCAGGCGTTCTGAACATCGTGAAAAACTACACCGGTGATGTGATGAACTTCGAAATGGCTGCAGAACTTGCCATTGCCGAGGGCATTCAGGTACAGAATATTGTTATCGATGATGATGTTGCCGTAAAAGACAGCCTCTACACCGCAGGCCGCCGTGGTGTAGGTGCTACCGTGCTGATTGAAAAAATATGTGGTGCTGCTTCGGAAGAGGGATACGACCTCAAAGCCGTTTCTGAACTTTGCCGCACCCTCAATCAGAATGCCCGCAGCATGGGGATGGCCCTCACGAGCTGTATCACCCCGGCCAACGGCTCTCCAAGCTTCGAAATCGGCGATGATGAAATGGAAATCGGTATCGGGATTCACGGCGAGCCAGGCATTCAGCGCGAGAAAATTAAAAGTGTTGATGAAATCACCGAAATGATGACCGTCGGTATTCTCGAAGACGGCGCTTACAGCCGCAAACTCAAAGAGTGGGATCACGATAAAGGCGAATGGGTTGAAGTCGAATACGTAGATCAGCCCTTCAAAAAAGGCGACAATGTGATTGCATTCGTTAACAGTATGGGCGGAACCCCCGTATCGGAGCTGTATGGCGTGTACCGCAAAATGGCTCAGGTAACCGATAAATTCGGTATTAAGATTGTTCGCAATCTCATCGGTCCGTACATCACCTCACTCGAAATGCAGGGCTGCTCCATCACCCTGATGAAGGTTGATGACAAAATGGTGAAACTCTGGGATGCACCGGTTTACACACCGGGCCTGAAGTGGGGCATGTAGGTTTTTGCGGGAAACCTGTTTGAAATCAGTCCGGGAAGTTCAGCTGTTTAGGGTTGTTTTTTGTGCGGAATGAAAGTAACCTGAAAACAGCAAACTTCGCATCAGCCGTATCAACCCTCCGGCCAATACCGGAGGGTTGCTTGTGTTTTCTGAATCCTGTACCGTAAACCACAGCATTCACCAAACGCTATATAGTGCTTGCAGGTGCATGGTTAAGCATCCATTTTTCTTTTGAAATTAAATCATATCCCTCTGCTTATGCTTACAAAAGAACAGGTAATCACGTGGCTCACCCTATGCCATGAAGTTCTCGAAGAAAATAAAACCTGGCTCACCCAGCTCGATACAGCAATTGGTGATGCCGACCACGGTAACAATATGAACCGTGGGTTTAAAAAAGTTTACGCACAGCTCGATGCCATTAAAGACAAAGACATTGGGGCTATTTTTAAAGCAACTGCAATGACGCTTATCTCTACGGTTGGCGGCGCATCCGGGCCGCTTTATGGCACCTTCTTCTTACAGGCCGGAAATAAGCTTGCCGGAAAAGAAGAGCTTACCGATAATGATGTTGCAATCATGCTGCGTGCCGGCCTCGACGGGGTTGTGATGCGCGGCAAAGCGCAGGCCGGCGATAAAACGATGGTAGATGTGCTCATCCCGGTTACCGAATCTGTAGAACAGGATATAAATGCCGGTACACCGCTTGCCGAAGCTCTGGCTAAAGCCGTTGAAGTTGCCGAACAGGGTGTGAAAGACACTATTCCGCTTGTGGCCAAAAAAGGCCGCGCGAGCTACTTGGGAGAGCGGAGCAGAGGACATCAGGATCCCGGAGCGACCTCGTCAAGGCTGATTATCGAAGCCCTTTTTAACGCAAGCCGCTAAGGAGTGTGAATTAAGAGCAACGCCTCTGCTGCTCATCGCGTAAAAGACGCGCGGCATGAGAGTAACAAACCCATGCGCATTGCAGCATCGGGTAAAGGGTTTTTATACGCTTGTCAGTTGTAGTAAATGAAATTACAAACCCCTGATTTTTAACATTTTATGATTGGAATAGTAGTCGTATCCCACAGCGCAAAGCTGGCAGAAAGCGTTCTCGAACTTGCGCTCGAAATGGGAAGTGCGGATCTGAAAGCCGCCGCAGCCGGTGGTGTTGATGATGAAGAAAACCCCATCGGTACCGACGCCATGAAAATTCTTGCCGCCATTGAAGAGGTTTACTCCGATGATGGTGTCCTTGTTTTTATGGATATGGGCAGTGCCATTATCAGCACAGAGCTGGCCCTCGATTTTCTCGATGAGAAACGCAGGAGCAAGGTTGTGCTGTGTGAAGCACCCTTTGTGGAAGGAATTGTTGCCGCAACCGCACTCGCTTCGGGTGGTGCTTCCATAGATGAAATTATCAGAGAAGCGAGATTTTCAATTCGGGGGAAGGCCGCACAGCTTGGAATCGATTATGCCGCCATTTACGGCGGCGGAAGCACAACGGAAGCGAAGCCTGATGAAGAGCAGACCGTGAAGAAAGAGTTCACCCTGAAAAACACCATGGGCCTGCATGCCCGCCCGGCTGCAAGGCTTGTCTCTGCCGTGAGCGGCGTGAAAGAAGATGTGTTTATACGGAATGTGACTAAAGGGAACCACTTTGTTTCGGCGCGAAGCATGAACAGCCTGCTCTCGCTGAATGCGCAGCAGCATGATGTGGTGGAGCTCGTTTTCCCCGCCGAAGGCTGCGATGACCTTATTCATCACGTTTCGGAGATGTTTGACAAGCACTTCGGGGAATCTACCGCTCCTGCACCGCGCCGCCGGCCAAAACCGGAAGCCGGCAAAGCCGCCGAACTTCCTGAAAACGGCATCATGAAAGGAATCCCGATTTCGCCGGGTTATGCGGTAGGGCCGGTTGTTCAGCGGATGGTGAACCTGCCCGATATCGAGGAAGCAGATGCCGAAAACAGCGAGGCCGAACTCGAAAAACTCGAAGCCGCCCTCGATGCTTCCCAGCATCAGATTGAAGCGATCAAACTAAAAAGCGCTGCAGAAATCGGCGAGGAAGAGGCAGCCATTTTCGACGCGCAGGTGCTGCTGCTGCGCGATCCTGAACTGCTTAGCAGCGTGAAAGAGCGGATTTCTCAGGGGAAAACAGCCGCTTACGCCTGGCGCAGCGGGCTGGGTGATGTGATCAGGATGTACGAAAGCATTACCGGCGACAGCATTATCTCAACGCGTATTATTGATCTGATTGACGTGGGTACGCGCGTACTTGAGCATATTACCGGTAACAACTACACCGGCGCTGTGCTGAGCGAGCCCTGCATTTTGTGCATGAATGATATCAGCCCTTCCGATGCGGCTTCCCTTGATGCCGATAAAATACTGGCAATTTGCTGCGAGAGCGGCAGCGATGTTTCACACAGTGCCATTATTGCCCGATCGATGGGCATCCCCACCATTTTTAATATGGGCAAAGCCCTCAAGAAACTGCCCGACGGCGGCATGGTTGCCGTAAATGCCGAAATCGGCGAGCTGTACATCAATCCAAATCAGGCAATCCTGGCGCGCATTGCAACCGAGCGGGAGCGCTGGCTGGAAGTAAAGCAAAAAGCCCACCTCACCCGAAAAGACAAAGGTCAGACCGGCTGCGGTACCCGGCTGCGCGTACTGGCCAACGTGGGCAACGAGCACGAAATCAATCAGGTGCTGGATCTTGGGGCAGAAGGTGTGGGGCTGTTCAGAACCGAATTTTTGTTTATGGAGCGCACCAGAGTGCCCAACGAAACAGAGCAGTTTGAAGCCTATAAAATTGCGGCCATGGCGCTCGGCAGCAAACGCCCGCTTACCATCCGGACCCTCGATGTTGGCGGGGATAAGCCCATTCCATACCTCAATATCGAGGGAGAAGAAAATCCGTTTCTGGGCCGCCGCGGTATCCGCTACTGCCTCGATGAGCGCGGACTGTTCAAATCGCAGCTGCGCGCCCTGCTTCGGGCTTCAGCATTCGGCCGCATCGAAATCATGTTCCCCATGATTGCCTGCACCGGCGAAGTCGAATCTGCCCTCGCCCTGCTCGAAGAAG
>NZ_JAIUMX010000019.1:0-45457 GCF_022565315.1 Cyclonatronum sp.
GAAGCCATCAGCGGCACAAGCCGCGATCTGCGGATCGGCAGCGAGACCGTAACGGTGCGCATACCGGCGGGCATCAGACCGGGCACCAAGCTCAAAGTAAAAGGCAAGGGACAGGCAGGGCCTGACGGCTTCACCCGGGGCGACCTCATTCTGAAGGTTGACCATCAGACGCATCCCACGCTCGAGCTCACCGACGACAAGCTCTACCTCAATCAGCCTGTGCCGGTTGCTACCATGATGCTCGGCGGCTCCATCAACGTGAACACGCCCGGCAAGCAGATCCGGCTGAACCTTGAGGAAGCAACCCCAAACGGAAAACTGTACCGAATCCCCGGGATGGGCTTCCCCGAGTTCCGCAAGCCCGAGGCCAGGGGCCCGCTTTATGTGCGCATCCAGGCGGACATCCCGCAGTACCTCACCGCAGAACAGAAAGCGCTGCTCCGCCAGGCATTCCCGTCCTGACAGGCGAAGTATTCACACAAAAAAAGCCCTGATTCCGCCTGCCGAGGCAGAATCAGGGCTTTTTTATTTTCGGGGGATGTGTTTCCGGGCAGTTCCGGCTACTGTCGCCAGTCGCCTCTCATGCCGGGGCCAAACCCGGGACGCTGTGGCTGACCTCCCTGCTGAATCGCACGGAAGTTGTAGGTAAAAGTGACCATCGCGTAGCGGGAAAGCACATTCGAGCGCACATCTTCCACAAAAGTATCCTCGATGATCCGGTTGATGTTGTCGTTTTGGTTGAGCACATCAATCACCGTAAACTTCAGCTCGGCAGCACGGTCGTTCAGGAAGCGGTAACCAAGGCCGAGGTTCCAGAAAACGACGTCGTTGTTGAAGTCATCATCCAGACCGCTGAGGTGCCTCACGCGGGTATCTGATTCCAGAAACAGGCCGCGCCACGGCTGCACGTTAAAGCGCAGGCCCGCGGTGCCCACATAGTAGTTGGAGTCAAAGCCGGTAGGCACCGAATTATCAACGATGTTGTAGTTCGCCTGATAGGAAATCCGGAAATCGACCTGCGGGCTGATGTTGCTGCTCACCATAAAGCCGGAGTTCAGGCTCCAGGTTTCAGAGGTAAAACGCTGACCGTTAATAGCCGATGGCGTGCTGTTGAAAGTAGCACCGGCGTTGAAATTCACGTTACTGCTGATCAGATCCCAGACCAGACCGCGGGCGGCAAAGGCCCGCACCGACCAGGAATCGCCCACGTTGTCGGGCAGGGTGAGGCGGGAGCCCGCTCCGAAGAAGATATCGCCCGGCAGGGTGCTGTCGCGCCGCGCCACGAAAGTTTCGTTTCCGATGGTGTTAAGTGTGTAGTTCCCCATCACAAAAAACACCAGCGAGCTGCCGCTCTGCGGGTTGGTCTTGCGCCAGCGGGTCATGAGCGAGTGCGTGTACTGCTGCCTCAGGTCGGGGTTGCCTCCGCGCAGCTGCACCGGGTTGCTGTTGTCGATCACGTTTTGCAGCTGATTGGCCGAAGGCGTGCGGGTGTTGGTATTATACCGGATAAACATGTTCTGGTTTTCGCCGGTGTTGAAGTTCACATTCGCACTCGGCAGCAGGTTGTTGTACACCTGACGCGTTGAGGCTTCAATCGGGAAAACCTGATCGCCGCGCAGCAGGGTGTTCTGATAGGCAAGCGTGAGGTTTACGCGAAAAGTATCGCGGCGAAAATTGAGGCCGGAGCTCACCCGCTGCCGCCAGATCTGATTTTCGAACTCGTTGGAAAGGCTTGCATCGGGGATGTCGTAAGCCTCGGTAAGGTCGTTAAAACTGAACGCCCGGCGGTCGGCCCGGTCTATGCTGTACGAGGGGTTATAGGTAAACTGAAGCTGCGTGCGCTCACCGGCATTCTCGGTCCAGGTTACGTTAGTGCCGAGGGTATAGCCGTTATCGTTGAGATCGGTGAGCTGATTTTCAACAATTTCGTTGCGGCCTGCATCAAAAAATACGGTTTCCCCGATACGGCCCTGATCGCCGGTGAGGTTGTTGGCATCCCCCTGCAGGTTCACGGAAAGCGTACGGCCGGGCGTTGCAAAACGCTGCCGCCAGAGCAGGGAACCGCGGAAATCAAAGTTATTGCGGTCAGAGGTCGCCAAATTTGATGTTTCGTTCAGTGGGTCGCCTTCCGGGGTATTGGTGATGGCATCGAGGAAGCTCGTTGAGCTGTTCTGCTGAACATTCAGCCGGGGCGAAAAAATGAAGGAAGAACGCTCGTTCAGGTTGTACTCCACGCGGGCATTAAACCGGTGATTGAAGTTATCGGTAACGCCGCCGGAAAACTCGTCGTAGAGCTGATTGCCGAGAATACCGCCGGTGTAGCGGCGCTCGCTCACGCGCTCGCGGTCGTTGTCAGCTGCATTAAAGAAATAGCTGCTGTTGATATTCAGCCGCTGCGAAGGCCGGTCGATGTAGTTGAACCCGAAGGAGTGAGTAGTTGTGATGCCATCCTGCTGACCCACCATGAACTCGCGGGTTGCGCCGCCGCCCCAGCCGCCGCCGCCCATACCACCGCCCATACCGGGCCGGCGCATGGCAGCAGCCTGCACACCGGAAAGGTCATCACCGGAAAAATTCTGCTGGTTCACATTATTGGTGAGGCCAAGCACCGAAATCCGGCGGGCACCGCTGAAATAGTTATAGTTGCCGGCTGCGGAGTACCGGTTATCGGAGCCGTAACCGGAGTTAAACCTGCCAAACTGTCCGTTCCGGATGCCCATGCGGGTCACGATGTTGATGGTGCGTTCCTGACTGCCGTCATCAAAACCGGTGAACCGGGCCTGTTCGCCCATGCGGTCGAAAACCTCAATCTGGGAGACGGCTTCAGCCGGAAGGTTGCGCAGGGTGAGGAGCGCATCATCCCCGAAAAACTCATTCCCGTCAACCAAAACCCGGCGGACCTGTTCGCCCTGTGCTTCAACGCGGCCGTCCTGAACGGTAATGCCCGGCATGCGGGCGATAAGGTCTTCCACGGTTGCATCGCGGCCGGTTGTGAAGGCGTCGGCATTAAAAGCAGTGGTATCACCACGCACTTCCACCCGCTGCATGCGCCCGGTGATGCGGACTTCGTCGAGGGATTCCCGGTTTACAGCCAGCGCAAAATTACGGGTAAACGGCAGCTCTTCGCGGCCGGTCCATTCCAGCGATTCAATCTGCGTGAAATAACCGATGAAGGAAACCTGCAGCAGGTAGCTGCCCGGGCGGGCCATGCGAAGGGCAAAGGTGCCGTCGTTCATGGTAGTTGCCCCGCGCACGAGCACGGTATCCGGCAATGAAAACAGCGCTACGTTAGCGCCGATTAGGGTTTCCTGCGTTTCGGCATCTGTAACAACACCTTCAACGAGGGCGCGCTGTGCCATTTCCTGCATGCGCTGCTCTACGGACTGCGCCTGTGAGTGCGCCGGAAAAGAAACAAAAAAACAGGCAATAAGCATCAGCAGCAAAGCGGCCCTGAGCGTGCCTGATGCAAAACGATTGGTAACTGGAATCATAGATGAATAAGTAATTGGAGGGTGAGAAAAGCGGGTTGCCGGTATATAAAACGGCACTGAAAATTAGACGCAGCTGCGGCGCCTGCGGTTCATCACAACCGATGCTGAAAGCAATATTTTTGTATGTTTGTTCCTTTTGGCCGCAGAAATTTTATGTTGGAAAATGTAAGCGCTTTCACTAATTTTGCACAGTTTGCGGATTTAGGCTGAAAATCTACTGCATCCGCTAATTTTTTGCCGTTTACGCGCTTAGCCAGCAAAACTCAGCGCAGGGCATCCGAAGCTTTTCGTTCTGTATCCATCAACTTATCGGGTAACCCCCAACAGGAATATCCTTCATGCTCGACATTCAAAAACGTCTTTCAAATTCCTTTTACGCGCTTCTGGCGCTGCCTGCAACAGCTATGGGGCTTGGGCTTTCCATTCAGATAGCGGCGCTCAGCTGGCTGCTGACCTATCAGTACGAGCTTTCCATCAGCGATATCGGTTTGGTTTGGGCAACGGGACCCATCGCCGGTATTATTGGTCAGGTTGTGATCGGCATTATCAGCGACAACGTCTGGGTTATGAACGGAAGGCGGCGGGTTTTCATCCTCGTTGGCGGGGTGCTGGCATCACTTATGCTCTTAGCCCTGCCCAATATCGGCATCATACAGGCATCGCTGGGCATTGAAGCCATTTTGGGGATTGCCATTGTCATTTCGATGGTTCTTGATCTTTCGATTAACGTATCCTTTAACCCAACCCGCTCTCTTATTGCCGACGTAACCCCCGAGGGCCGGGCCCGCACCAAAGGCTACACCTGGATGCAGACCATCTCCGGCAGCTTTGGGGTACTCTCGTACTTCATCGGGGCAACCATGGGTAACGTGTTCCTGATTTACTCAGGTGCGGTGGTGGTGCTGCTGTTCTCCATCATCCCGCCCTTCTTCATCAAAGAGCCGAGATACCTGGGCCGCTACGGAGAGGATGAAGACGACATCACCCGTGCCATGGCCGATCAGGACCCCACACCCAAGCAGTACGCCTCCCCTGCTGAAATCTTCTTCAATATTCGTCCGCTGTGGGGCTTCCTGTTTTACGGCATTTACGCCATTATCAAAAGGCTTTCCGGTTTCGAGGTACCGGGATTCTATGTAGAGATTTTCGCACTGGTTCTCACCGTTTATCTGGTTGTGGAGGCCCTCGTCAAAAAAGAAGAGGGCAAATCAGCTGAGGAAGCGAGTAAAATCGGCTTCCAGAAAATTCTGGCTGCACACTCGTTTTCATGGATTGGAGTGCAGAGCATGTTCATTTACTTCTTTGCCTTTGTGGAGTTCCAGATCCCGGACCTTACGAGTGATCAAATCGGAACGGTGGTTAACTGGAGCTTCTTTACGCTGAACCTCGTTGCAGCGGTGATTCCGGTACTGCTTCTTGAACCCATCGCGAATAAAATCGGCCGGGTAAAAACGCACACCTCTGCCCTGTTCATCATGGCCGGCGGTTACGCTGCGATCGCCTTCTTTGGCGTAACCCCGTGGAGCATCTACATCCTGATGCTGGTGGTCGGAATTGGCTGGGCCTCCATCATCAGCCTTTCCTTCGCAATTATGAGTCAGAAGGTAGCGCAAAATCAGATGGGGCTTTACATGGGTTTGTTCAACCTCTCTGTAGTACTGCCGCAGCTCGTTTCCAGTTTTGCAATCGGTGAAATCGTGGAAGCGGTTGACGCAAAAAACATCCTGCTCATTATCTGCGCCGTCACGGTTGCGGCTTCTGCCGTTTCATGGACCTTCGTGAAGGAGCCCGAAGACCGGATGACCGATAACCCCGTGCTTAAAGACTGATTTTTGATTGATTGATTGATAGGTTGATAAATAGTTCGATGTAGTATCATTTTCAACAATTATTGTTAGATGATATACATAGTTTCAAAGGCAGCTCCCTGACCGGAGCTGCCTTTTTTTGTTTTTATTGGGTGAAGAAGCAATTTCCCCACTCACATTACCGGCCCCATCTGAGCAAACGGTGTGCCATACCATGCCGCCTTAACTGCCTGGAATAAGGGCTGGCACCCATCATCCTGAAAACAAACAAAGCCGCTGCAATCCTGAAGAAGGACTGCATCGGCTTTTTTTAAAGAGGTTAAGCCGGGTCAGTTTCCTGACCCGGACTTTCGGTTAACCCTCAGCTTAAGCATAGCTTAGCTTTGGGTTGGCGGAGGCGGCAGGGATACCGGATCCCCCAGCGGCCCTGGTGGCAGTGACATTAAAACAGCGGAAGTAACATTATCAAAATCGGTGACCCGAATTTCGGGCTTTTCATAGGTTATCTTTTTCATAAATCTATACTATTAAAGTGAAATTGGGTTGTTTATTTGATGAGTGTCATTTTCCGGGTATCGGTGAAACTGCCTGCCTGCAGGCGGTAAATGTAAACACCGCTTGAGAGACGCCGGGCATCAAAAGGAACGGTGTGGAAACCGGCATTTTGGGTGCCGTTTACAAGTACCGCAACACGCTGCCCCTGAATGTTGAATACTTCGAGGCGCACTTCTGTATTCACCGGAAGCGAGTAGCTTATTTGAGTAAGCGGGTTGAACGGGTTCGGGTAGTTCTGCATGAGTGAGAAACTGCGCGGCTGCTCAGTAACCGGCTCAACAGAAGTCGGAACGCCATAGCTGATAATCAGCTCAAAGCGGTCTTCCAGATCAAGGTTAACCAGCTCAGGGCTCTGTGCAATGCTCACAGCATCCATGCTGCGGGCGGTAAGCACGCGTTGCAGGTTTGAGTGGCTCGGCGTATTGATGAAGGTGTACGGATGGCCTTCCGCAAGCTCGTGTACGATGCCCGTGAGGTTATCGCGCACGCTTACGAAATAATCAGCTGCCCACCCATCAAAACCGTCAAGATTGAGGCTAAAGCTACCTGCATGGGTTGATGCAAATGAAATCGGAATCGCTAACTGCTCACCGTAGGCTAACTCGTGATTTTGTAATACTTCAAGGCTGTTGCCTTCACCTCTGATGCCAAAGCTGAGTGCAGGCACCGTAAGTGATTGCGGACGCGCAACTGAAGTCTGAACCTCATCATTCGTTCCCAATAGCGTAATTACTGCAAGGTCAGAGAGCTCTCCATTGCTTACTGAAAGCGCAAGGTATGGAACCAGCTGCTCATTATGCAGCTCAGCGCCCCTTTCAGTTACAGCATAGGTCTCACGGAAATCAATGAAACCAGTTACCCGGTTGGCAACTACCCGCGCCTGAAAACCTTCAAAGCCACGAATAACGCCATCATGCGCAATCATACCTGCAAGGCCTGACATCGGGAAACCGAAGCTCGGACGGAATGTGCCGCTGCCGAGATTGGCTTCGTTATCATAAACGAAGATAGTAGAGAACACGCGGTTCAAACCACCTTCAGCCACCAGCGCATTCCAATCGATATCGAACGGATACGGGTTGGCGGCCATATTCCAGCCTGCTTCGTTAACCGGCTCAACGGCAGTTGTTTCACCTTCTGTGCGGCTGAGAACTACCCGTACATTGCGGTTATTTCTGCGACCATCAACCGTAAGTGTTTTGGGCCATGTTACCGGGCCACCGATTTCATTTCGGTCAAACATGTAAACAAGAACGCTGCGGCCTGCATTGTTGAAGCTACTCACATCTGAACCTGAACCAACAACATTGGTTGCATTATTTGGTGCGTACCATTCTTTGTCGGCTTCAACATAATAAAGTACGTTAGGTTCTGCATTCGGATTTGACGATGCAGAGCCCGGGTAACCCTGTGTCCAGATGTCTGAAAACAACTCACCGTAGGTTGAGCCGCGCACGGGTGTTGAAACCAGTCTCCATCCTTCGGTTCCGCTAAACGTTTGTGTCCAGGTTCCGAAGAAGTTATATACCGTAAGTTCGGCTGAAAGGGTGAAGACAGGCTCGTTGAATGCATTGCTGCTGATGTGCAATCCACCTGTGTATTCAGCGGGATCGAGGCCTTCTGCGTCGAACGTTACGGTAATCTGTGCTGATTCACCGGGTGCAACTGTTCCGCTGCTGATATCAGCGGAAATCCACACCGCCGGACTCTCCTGCAACCCTTCTTCATCAGGTAATGAACCATCAAAGCCGGGTCGTAAGTCGATGGTTGTGAACGGTGTGATCGTGAATTCGAGGTCCTTGGTACCGGTATTAAAGATCATGAAGGTTTGCTCAGCTGTTTCTGCGAAATCAGGATACAGTTCAAGCTCTTCAGACATCTCTGATTTATCGAGGCTGATCAGCGGGGCATCAAACACATTAACCATAAGGTCAATAATGCCCACCGGTGTAGCTGGCGAATTCGTTGTAACACGAATTTCGCCGGGATAAGCACCTTCGGCGGTTTCTTCCGTGTTAGCGGTAACATTAACGGTTACAGACTCCTCCGGCGCAAGGGTTCCGGTACGGACATCAAAGCTGAATAACCCGTCTTCGGTGAGGCCGATTACGTTCACAATATGTGCAACATCGGAGAATCCTAAAGATGCAAGGGAAGCCGGTTCATCAATACCACATGCAGGGGCCTGGAGATATGACGGAGCAGATTCTCCGGCACCGTTAGCACCCGGGAACATATCGCTGATGGGTGATTCCGGAACTTCGATTTCAGCAACAATCGTAGCACCGGCAGGAATTTGAGCTGATACGGGGATAGTAATAACCGACCCGTCGCTTGAGCTGTCAATCGGGAATGAGGACTCCCCTACAAGTGTCATATTACTATAGGTAAAATCACCATCAAGCAGATAAACGCGCGCAAAACTTTGCAGCGGGATTCCTGTTGCCTGAAATAATCCAAATTGCAAAGCTGTTACCTCAATACCACCTTCAATATCAAAGTCGGTAAGGGTGTATGTTCTCAAAAAGCGGTTAAGAGCAGTTGAGGTATCAGCACCGCAACGCACCCCTGAACCGGAAGGCACCTGGGAGTTTGAATGGGTGAGAATCACTTCATTGCTCAGCAGGCCGCGCGTAAAGAAAGTCTGACCATTATTGGTTCGTGTTTCAGTACGTTCTATTGCGTTCAGCCCGGACTGCGTGAAGCTGTACTCGCCGGAAACCATTGCATAGTCATCGCTTTCGCTGCGTGCCCGCAGCTCAACTTCGGTAACTTCACCCTTTGGGGTTAAAATCCTCTCCTCAGCATCAAGTGCATCACCGCCAACGCTGAAATCCATATCCGACTCGCCGTCGTTGGTAATGGTGAAGCTGAATAAGCCATTGTTTCCTACAAGCACGTTCACAACAGCAGATGTTGGGTCGAGCGAGAGAAAACCGGGATTCACAGCACTGGCGCTAAGGCTTACCGTATGTGAACCATCGTTGGTATCAAAGCTAAGCAGAGCCGTTTTGCTGCCGTCGCTTGTGGGTGCGAACTCCACAACTATGGTTCGGCGGACACCGCTTTCAAGGCTGAACGGCTCAGCATTCACCACAAACTCGTCGCTGTTGGAAGTGATACTGTTCACATCAAGCGGGATTGAGCCCATATTGCGGATAGAGAAACTTCTGGTAATTGTGTTACCTACAAAAATTTCAGGGAAGCTCAGCACTTCTGTGCTCGCGGTAAATGCCGCAGCATCATCCACATCAAGAACTACCTGAACCGAAGCAGAAGGTGTTACCGGGTCGTTTGAAAGCACGGTTAGGGTATTGGAGTATGAACCTCCGGGATACCGGCGTGCATCAAGCGTGAGGTTTATGGTTTCAGAACTGCCTGGCTGTACGATACCGCTTGCCGGAGATACGGCCATAATATTCCGCGCATTACGGCTTAGCGTAATAGAACCATTCCAGGTTTGGGTTCTCGGAATTACACCTAAGGCACCGGGATCAGCATGTACCAAAGATATATTTAGTCCGGCGAGATTCAGCGGGGTGGGGATAGCAACCGGTGTTGTTACCGAATTTCCGCCGCCCGGCCAGTTAATCCGGTTTGGGCCAATATTCACAGTGCCCCCTACCTGAAGCACAACTGTACCAGCATTAACCGCAGCGCCGCTATGAAAAACAAGTGCCAGGGCACGTGCCGGGGCTGCCAAAAAGGTACTTGCACGGCTGAAGTTTGGTGTAACCGATACGACTTCACCAATCAGATCTGAATCAACCAATACACCGGCAAGCGATACGAGGGACAGCCCTGAAAAGCTTATGGGGTAATTCAGGCTTTCAAGTTCTTCATCCTGAAGTACAAACCCTTCAAAAGCTGCCATGATATCACGCTCTGATGGCTCTGCAGTTTCAGCGGTAAGGGTTCCGTTCAGGAAGGCCTCAATCACCGTTTTGTGCATAGTAGCAATCATGATGCCCTGATCTTCTGCCATTACCTCAAAATAGCGGGCAGCAAGTGCTTCACGGATTTCAGCAAACTCCGCAGCATTTGGGTCAAAAATCCGGGAGGAAGTAAAGCCGGGCAGGGTGTACAGGAGCGGACCGTCGCCGACGTTGGTGATGTCGAACGCGGCATCGATAAAGCGCCCGCTGAGTCCGGATGCCGTAACAGACCCGGAACCAAGATTTACAACGGGGGCGTTGATACCTTCACCTGTTACATCTATTGTAATTATGCCATTATCAGCATCATCACTTTCAACAGTGATTATTCCGTCAAAAACGCCAATCGATGCGGGTGAGAAGGTCACATTTACCGCCAGCGACTGTCCGAAATTCAGTGTTACAGGGTCAGAGAAATCTACGCTGAAGGTACCATGATCAGAAGTTACGGAGTTAACGGTAACCGGATCATCATTGGAGTTGATCAGACGGAAGCTTTTTGTGGAGGTCAAGCCCTGAACCACAAAGCTGAAGTCAATTTCACTCACGTTGGCAGAAAAACTGCCGCCGCCAAATGAAGCAAGTGCAGCGCCGGCATTTATTCTGGTTCCGAGTTGACCAACAAAGTTCGGGTTGCGTGCGTCGATGTTATCGCCGGTGAAAACCATACGGTCGTAGATTTCCTGAGCGGTGAGGCCCGGCTGATAGGAAGCAATCAAGGCAGCCACACCTGCAGCATGCGGCGATGCCATAGAGGTACCGCTGAAAGCAGAATAGCCGCCTCCCCTTACGGTGCTAAGAACAGCCGAACCCGGCGCTGACATATCAATCCAGGGACCGTAGCAGCTAAAATTTGATTTCCGGTCGTTCTGGTCTGTAGAAGCGATAGCAATAACTTCAGGGTTTGATGCGATCGGCTGTGTTGGGGTAGCACAGGTACTGTTTCCTGCTGCGAAAAATACAACCCCACCCTGTACCGGACCTACTGCATTCCCTTCAGCGTCAAAACCGGCATTTTGAATAAAATAGAGAATAGCGTCGCGAAGTGCCTGTGAAGCCGCACCACCACCCCAGCTGTTGTTCGAGATAACGGCACCGTTATCTGCGCCATAAACAAAGCTTTGGGGGAAACCACCGGTGCTGTTGTTGTTGCCAAAGGTTCGGGCTGTCATAATCTGCACCCCGGGGCCGCTTTCGTTACCTCCTGCTACACCCGCAACCCCGATACCATTACCGCTGCGGGCAGCAATTGTACCAGAAACGTGTGTACCGTGATCGTTGGCGTCTTGTATGTCGCTGTTATTATTGACAAAGTTCCAGCCATGAATATCACCGTCGAATCCGTTTTCCGGACCCGGAAACGGATTAACCCAGAGGCTTTCAACAAGATCCGGGTGTGCGAGATCGATACCTGAGTCAACCACCTTTACAATCACATCCTGACTTCCGGTAGTGAAATTCCAGGCCGGAAACAGATTGATGTGAGCGCCCGGTGTTCCTCCGGTCTGCCCGGTATTGTTGTAGTGCCACTGCTGAGGCAGCAGGGGGTCATTGAAGTTTAAGATCTCATCAAGGCTGAGTGCTTCACCCATGTGATACCGCACATACACCCTTTCAGCTACCTCAATTTCCGGCAGGCTGCTATACAGGTTTGCAAGCTCAGCTTCTTCAACATCTGATTCATAATACAGCTTAAACCAGCGGTCCAGACCATGACGGCGGTGCCTTTCAGCAAACCGCGGGTCGGTTACAAATACCTGCTCCATCGTCAGAACATTAAACTGTTCGCTGAGCATATCAACTGCCGAAAGACCCGATAGCCGGGGGTTGTCAGCAAGTGCCGACCGGTTCAGTAAACCGGTAGCATCAGGCGCAAACTTGATCTTCAGATAACCTTTATGCCATTCGATCTGATCCTGCGCGGTTACTGATGCTGGTAAGGCCAGCATAATCACTGCAAGGCACAACACCAGCATCCTGCACATTGTAAACTTAGTTAGTTGCATGAATTGATTGATTTTAAGATACATGAATCTGTTTATTGCACACAAATTTCCATACCCTTTGATGGTGCTTTTGTAACAGCAGTCCGGTTCTCACCTGTACTTAACAGGCATAACCTATGTTCATTCTTTTAAACCGTTAGATATTGCGCGGTAAATCAGAACTATCTGTTACTATGCTACTTCTCAGCCGGGTACCTTACCAGTTTTTGAGCAGGGGCCCTCAAAACCTGCTAACCCCCCTTTTATCCTGAGTTACAAGCTCAGTCGGGGGTTTTCCATTCTACAACACCATTTTAAGACACGGAGATCATCCCGGAAAATTAAGGTTTAATTTTACAGGAAGCATTTAAGGCCTTAATACCCGTTTAAACTTTAGGGTTGGTGCTGAGCGAATATGCACAGGGAAGTTGTAAATTACACCTGGCCAAACAAATCACTGATATTAATTTTAGTATATAAATAACAGCATTAACCACACTTTTTTTAACACACTCAATAAACCTATCTGCACATAATTTATACAATCAAATACTTACAGCTATACGACCATTAATAGATATTTTACCTAACCAAAGCCTGTAAAGCCGGCACTGTCCGGTATTATGTTACCGGGCTCTGTTTCAATTTTGAACAAATATACATGGCTGATTTACAGAAATCGGGGCTAAAACCTGAAACGGGCAATGATTTCAACATTAGGATAGGTCGTTCGCCTTGCGCGGCTTTCAGCTGCCCTGAAGGCCTCCCTGAACTCTTCCGGATACTCCGTGTAAAGCCGCTGCCGAACCGACTGCAGCTGATACCAGCCGTTCACATACAGCTCGTTCCTGGCATAGAGCGGCAGCCTCATTTCCACTACCGGACCCCATTGTATTGTAGTCTGCCGGCCGGGTGCTGTGCGGCTTCTGTTTACCGGTGCTGCATCATCAGGCCCAAAAGTTTCTGCATTAACGGTTGCCCGCGGCAGGTAATCGAATTTCACGAAATAGCGGAGTCCCACGGATGTGCGAAGCGCGCCTGACTGATGCGTGAGTACGGCGCGGCTGTCCCAGGTGATGAGGGTATCGGTGGGAATTTCCCGGAACTCGCTCCAAAGCAGGCGGCCGATACGAAGCTCTGATCGGCTCACGGAAAGCGAGGCTTCCCACTCCCGGTCGAGGCGAACCTCTGCTTCGCTCTGTACCCTGAACTCCCGCGATGCCTGATCGTTGTTGGGTCTTCCGGGCAGCTGAAAATCATCGACCGTATAATTGGCTCGAACCAGAAACTGATGCCGGGTGCGCAGCCAGGGGGCTGGCGCCCATTCTACAGCAGGTGCAAACCTAAGAGACCGCCGCCAGTTGTTTTCGATACTGCGTTCCGAAAACAGATAAACTGTGTGTGTGGCCTCACCGGCCAAAAGCATGCTCAGGCTGAACTGATCCGAAAACCGGTGCCGGTTGGAGAGCAGCAGCTGCCAGAAAAGCTCATCGCGGTCATCGCGGTTAATTTCGGGCGTATCGTAATTGAAGATGCTTACCCGGCCGCTGAGCTGCGTGGTGTTAGCACGGCCTGCCTGCAAAAAGGCCGTACCAAACAGCTCGAAGCGCTGCTGTTCAAAGTTTGAATTTATGAGGATGTCCGTGCGCTGCCGCTCCGTTTCAACGCTTGCAAGGCTCTCCCCCCTGCTAAGCAGCCTCGCCTGTCGGCTGCCGATGCTGTACAAAAATCCGGCCCGTACATCGGCCGGGCCTTCATTATACCGGCCTTCAAACCGGATGGTGTACAGCTGCCGGTTTATTTGGGTATCGAAGAGTTCATCCTCAATGCCATCCACAAGCGCCTGATTGCGGACCGTGCGCACATTCAGAAGAGTGCTGAAATCTACTCTTGCCTGAATGAGCTCCGATATCGGAAAAAAAGCAGTCGCCACTACATCGGTGGTGTCGTTGCGAACCGACTCGATGAAATCGGTCTGCTCCCGGTTAAAGAAACTGCTCGCCTGATAACTGTCCCGGATGTTCCGGGCCAGACCGACTTCGGCTTCGAGGCGGAAGTTTTCGATATCAAGAAGCGAACTTGTGCCCAGCCGCCAGTTTTGGAAGGTTCTCGGACTGATGTCGGCGTAGTCGGCATGCAGCCGGGCCTGTAGCAGGAAATCTCCCGCTTCAAAGGGTGCGCTTGAGGCCCGCAGCCCCAGCAACAGACCCTCATCGCGGATGCCGCTGCGTTCATCCTGCATGAAGCCGGCGAGCCCGGCAATTTCGTAACCCTCAAGCGGCATCCAGGCCGCACCGGCCATGGCCCAGTCCTGCCGGAGGTTGGTACTTGTGATGCGCACCGAGCGCGACTCAAGCAGCAATGCCCCCTGCTCATGAACCCGGAAGGCGCCGTTGAGGCGGGCAATATTTTCATCCTGAATATTCTGAGGCTCGCCTCTAAGCAGGTAAAAACGCGAATTAAAAACGTTGCCCAGCTCAAACGAAAAGGATTCGGTGGTTTGCTCAAAAGCCCCGCTATAGGTCCAGAAAAAAGAATCCAGCTGCCGGCGGAAACGGGCTTCGCCGCTCAGCCCAAGCCCCGGCCCTGAAGCGCTGCCCGGCACAAAACCCGGCTGAGGCGACTGCGCGAGAACAGCCCCGGCATCCTTCATCCCCAATGATAAAACCAGCCACAACACAGCCGTCAGCCAAAAAGGCCGGCAGCGGTGAAGCAGCGGATTACACTCAGATTTTGATGTAAGGGGGATGGGCATCTTGCTGATAATTAGTGACGCCAAGTTAACCCAAAGGCCGGCGCATGGCAAATCAGCCGGACTATTAAACTCAGATGCATCCTTCATAAAAACAAAACTACACACGGCCCGACTCAGATTCATTTTGGATTTATGCCGCCGAACTGACTATCATCCGCCCATGACCGATACCAAAGCAAGCACGGGGTCGCTGCCGCTCAGCAAGGCGCTCCTCAAAAAATACAGAAGCCTTCACCAGAAGAAGTTCAGAAGTAAGTACCGCCTGTTTATAGCAGAGGGCGACCGAACCGTGCGTCAGTTTCTGCACCGGACGCAGCCGGGCATCGAATCGCTGCTGATTTCACCTGAGTACGAAGCCGAACCGCAGCTGCTGAAGCTTTGCGGGATGAAAGGCATTTCCGTTTTTTCCTGCACCGCGGGTGAATTTGCCGAACTCAGTGACACCAAACAACCGCAGGGCATACTCGCCGTGTGCAAACAAGCTGATTTCGGCGAATTTGATGAAAAGCAGCTTCAGGGCGGAAGTGTTTACCTGGCCCTCGATGATTTGCGTGACCCCGGAAATCTCGGCACCATTTACCGCACAGCAGCCTGGTTTGGTATCAGCGGCCTGCTTTTGGGCAAGGGCTGTGCCGACCTGTACAATCCGAAGGTAACGCGCAGCACAGCCGGGGCGACCGGAAGCCTGCCCGCCTGGGAAACAGACTTGTCGGCGATGCTTGAAAAACTCAGCACAAACGGCTGTCAAATTCTCCTCCTCGACCTCAGCAAAGATGCCCGGACCCTGCAGGAAGTGGCAGCTGAACAGGCTCTCCAAAAAAAAGAAAGCCGGCCACCACTTGTACTGGTGACCGGCAATGAAGCTCACGGTATAAGCCCGGATCTGCGGGGCAGGTATCCGGCGATTTATATTCCGGGCATGGACGGAGATGTCGAAAGCCTCAATGCCGCTACGAGCACAGCCATCGCACTGTACGCACTCAGCAGAATGCGTTAGTTTCGGGGGATGGCGACCTGAGTCGGATCAGAACTCCGGGCCGGGCAAACTCAAATCCACGGGGACTGAGCCGAGGCGCGGGCAATCTTGGCTGCGTCGATAGCAATCACGAGCTCTTCGTTGGTCGGCACTACGTAGATGGCGACTTTCGAGTCGTCAGTGCTGATGCGGGTAAGCTCGCCCGGCTTCACGGCTTCGTTGCGGTCTTCATCAAGCTTCACCCCGAGAAAATCCATGCCTTCGACCGCTTTCTTGCGAATCAGGGCTGAGTTTTCACCAATACCGGCGGTAAACAGAATGGCATCGCATCCGTTCATCGAAGCCATGTAGGAGCCGATGTACTGCTTTATTTTATAGCAAAAAACATCAATCGCCTGCTGACAGCGGCGGTCTCCTTTTTGGGCTTCATCAACGAGATCCCGCATGTCGGCAGCATAGCCGCTGAGCCCGAGCAGGCCGCTGTGTCTGTTCAGCAGCGCATGAACACTGCTGAGCGGCAGCTCTTCCTTCTCTACCAGATAAAACAGAATACTCGGATCGAGGTCACCGCTGCGGGTGCCCATCACCAAACCTGAGAGCGGCGTAAAGCCCATGGAGGTATCAACCGATTTTCCGCCATCGATGGCGCAAATGGAAGCGCCGTTGCCGAGATGGCAGCTGATCACCTTGGTTTCTTTCACATCTTTGAGGATCAGCTTGTAATACTGACGGCTCACGAAATAATGTGAGGTGCCGTGGAATCCGTATTTCCGGATTTTATAGCGGCGGTAAAGCCGGTTGGGGATGCCGTACAGGTAGGCATGTGCCGGAAGCGAGTGATGAAATGCCGTATCAAAAACGGCCACATGCGGAATATCGGGCAGGGCTTCTTTTGCTGCCTGAATACCTTTCAGGTTGGGCGGATTGTGAAGCGGCGCCAGGTCGAAAGCCTGCTCGATGGCTTCCATCACATCCTCATCAATCAGAACCGAATCCTTAAACATATCGCTGCCATGCACAACCCGGTGCCCGACGGCCTTGATGTCGGAAGCCGCCTCAATAATTTTATTCTCGGGGCTAAGCAGGTAATCCAGAATTTCCTTCAGGGCTTCGGTATGGTTCTGGATGATTTTGGTTTCCCTTGTCTTTTTGCCGTCAGCCGGTTCATGCTTCACAATAGCCGTAACCGCACCAATGCGCTCTACGAGTCCGCGGCAAACGCCTTCTCTTGTTTCTGTGTGGATGAGGTCGTATTTCACGGAAGAACTTCCGCAGTTAATTACCAAAACAAGCATAATATTTATTTATTGGGAGGGTGAGGCATGTCTTTATTCTGAGTAACTGCCTGCACCCTATATTCTGTTAAAAAAACTCATAGCTGCTGCCTAAATATACGACCCCTTCGGGCCGAAAAGCGAAAAGCCTTCCCTCCGAAGAGAAAAGGCTTTTCTGCAATAATTCAGAAGATTTAGCGGGACAGGCCGGCTTTAATCTTTCTTCTTTTCTTCGTCGTCAACGACTTCGTAGTCGGCATCAACGGCTCCGTCGTCAGAGGCCTGCTGCTGCCCGGCATCAGCGCCCATATCGGCACCTGCGCCCGGCTGTGCGCCGGCTGCGGCCTGCATCTCCTGCGTTGCGTCGGCCCAGGCTTTGTTGAGGGCTTCCACTTTCGCATCGATGGCGTCCACGTTTTCTGATTTGTGGGCTTCTTTCAGCTCAGTGAGGGCATCGTTGATTTTCGCCTTGGTGCCTTCTGAGAGCTTGTCGCCAAATTCACCCAGCTGCTTCTCGGTAGAAAAGATGAGGGAATCAGCCTGATTCAGCTTGTCGATACGCTCGCGGATTTTCTTATCCTCGTCGGCATGTTCCTGAGCGGCCTGACGCATCTTCTCGATTTCAGCATCAGAGAGTCCGGAGCTGGATTCAATGCGGATTTTCTGCTCTTTGCCGGTCGCCTTGTCTTTGGCGCTCACGTTAAGCACGCCGTTGGCGTCGATATCGAAAGTTACTTCGATTTGAGGCATGCCGCGCGGTGCCGGCGGAATACCGTCGAGGTGAAACTTGCCGAGCGTGCGGTTATCGACTGCGCGGGTACGCTCACCCTGCAAAATGTGGATTTCAACCGAGGTCTGACTATCAGCGGCGGTTGAGAACACTTCTTTCTTGCTTGTGGGGATGGTGGTGTTGGCATCGATCAGCTTGGTCATCACGCCGCCGAGGGTCTCGATTCCGAGCGACAGCGGGGTAACGTCGAGCAGTACCACATCCTTCACATCACCGGTGAGTACACCGCCCTGAATCGCAGCGCCAACGGCAACCACTTCATCAGGGTTAACGCCCTTGCTTGGCTCCTTGCCGAAGAACTCCTTCACTGATTCCTGAATTCTCGGAATACGGGTGGAACCCCCAACGAGGATAACCTGATCGATCTGGCTCTTGGAGATTTTCGCGTCGCGGATGGCTTTTTCGCAGGGCTCGAGGGTGCGCTTCACCAGATCATCAACAAGCTGCTCAAACTTGGAGCGGGAGAGGTCGATGTTAAGGTGTTTCGGGCCGCTTTGGTCAGCGGTGATGAACGGCAGATTGATGTTGGTTTTGGATGAGCTGGAAAGCTCGATTTTGGCTTTCTCCGCTGCATCTTTGAGACGCTGCATCGCCATGGCATCGTTGCTGAGGTCGATGCCGTCGCTGTTCTTGAATTCCTGAACCAGGAACTTGATGATGCGTGAGTCGAAGTCGTCGCCACCGAGGTGCGTATCACCGCTGGTTGATTTCACTTCGAAAACGCCGTCGCCGAGCTCAAGGATGGAGATATCGAAAGTACCGCCGCCAAGGTCATACACCGCGATGGTCTGGTTTTTGTCTTTTTTATCAAGACCGTAGGCAAGGGCCGCAGCCGTTGGCTCGTTGATGATGCGCTTCACTTCAAGTCCGGCGATCGCACCGGCTTCCTGTGTGGCTTTACGCTGCGCATCGTTAAAGTAAGCCGGAACTGTGATTACAGCTTCGGTAACTTTCTCGCCCAGGTATTCTTCAGCGGTCTGCTTCATTTTCTGAAGCACCATCGCGGAAATTTCCTGCGGGGCGTATTTGCGGTCGTCGATATTTACACGGGCAGTGCCGTCGTCGCCGCGCACTACATCGTAAGGGCTGTCGGCGATTTCGTTGCTTACTTCATCATACTTACGCCCCATGAAGCGCTTGATGGAAGCGATCGTTTTGGTCGGGTTTGTGATGGCCTGACGCTTGGCCGGGGCACCCACAAGGCGCTCACCGTCTTTGGTGAAAGCCACAACCGACGGGGTTGTTCTTCCTCCCTCTGCATTGGGGATTACGACGGGGTCGTTCCCTTCCATAACCGATACGCACGAGTTAGTGGTACCGAGGTCAATTCCTATAATTTTTCCCATGATGTTTAATTCGTGAGTTTAGGTGGTTTGTTTATTCAATGATAATCGTATCGGATTCAGGTGTTTCAGCTTCGAGCGGCACCGTAACCGTGAGCACTCCGTTTCTAAAAGCGGCTTTAATGCCTGAGGGCTTTGCATTGCCGGGCATTGAAAAGGAACGGGTGAAAGATCCGGTACTGCGTTCCTGCCTGAGCACTTCCTGATTGGTGCTATAGGAAATCTGTCGCGAACCGGATATGGTGAGCGCATTGCCCGCAAGTGAAACTTTCACATCTTCCTTCTCCATGCCGGGCAGATCCACATATAAAGTGAGCGTATTGGGGTCCGCTACGGCATCAAGCCGTGGTTTGAAGCCACGATCCTGAGCAGCAGAAGTTAGCCCGATGCTGCCGGCAAAATCATGAACGTCTTTGCCAAGCTCATGAAGCCGCTTTTCCAGCTCTTTAAAGTTAAACTGAGACACTTTGCATCCTCATTTAGGTTGAAGTTTGTGCTCATTCAACAAACATAGTGCCAAAAAACAGGCTCAACGGGCGGGCTGTCGTATTGTCAAATGTTTTTTTGAGCCTGTCACTTTTGCCTCCAAATCAAAACGAAGGTGACAATGCTGCGGCCAGATCGCAGAGGCTGGGTAAATTAGCCTGCCGTTTCTGCCATTTATCCGCAAATACTGCCCGTAAAAAAAGCCCCGGCAAGCTGCACAGGGCTTTTCCCAAGGGTGTCGGGATACCGGTGTCAGTCGGCAAGCAGGCTCAGGTCGCGGTAAAAGTGAGGGTAAGAAATGGCTGTACAGTCAGCTCCGGTGATTACGGAAGGGCCGCTGCCTTTCAGAGCAAGTATGGATGATGCCATTGCGATACGATGATCGTGAAACGATGCGTGCTCGGCCGGTTCACATGGTCCGGCTCCGCCCCCGATCACCTCAAAGCCGTCTTTGTACTCAACAACTTTAATACCTGCTTTGCGAAGCATTTCTGCGACGGCAGCTATGCGGTCGCATTCCTTAGCCCGGAGTTCAGAAGCATTGCGCACCTCCGATTTCCCCCTGGCAAAACCCATCGCTACAGCGAGCACGGGAATTTCGTCGATTGCATTCGGAATTTCAGTTTCCAGCAAACTTACCGGCCGCAGCTGTGCACTTTTTATAGTGATGTCTGCTACCGGCTCACCCACAGCTTGCGAGGCCTGCATATTTGGAGGAAGCGTTACGCGAATATCGGCACCCATTCGTTGTAATATGCTGATTACGGCACTTCTGGAAGGATTTACACCTACGCCGCGCAGCACAATTTCAGAGCCGGGAATAACGGATGCTGCTACCATCCAAAAGGCAGCTGCCGAGATATCGTTGGGAACGGTAAGGTGCTGAGGCCGAACTTCAAATTCCCGCGATGATTTTAACACACGGGTACCATCAGCATTGAAATCCATCTCAAGGCCGAGCATGCGTTCGGTATGGTCCCGACTTGGAAGTTTTTCCGTAACGCGGGTCTCGCCGTCGGCAAACAGCCCGGCAAGCAGCACACAGGATTTCACCTGAGCGCTGGGCATCGGCAGCGGATAATCGATAGCATGCAGGCCTTTGTGCGGGCGGAAAAGAATGGGCGCGCGGTTGCCTTCAGCGGTTTCAATTTCGGCCCCCATGAGCCCCAAAGGCTCTGTGATCCGCTTCATGGGTCGTGAGGAGAGCGACGCATCGCCAGTGAGCGTTACCGGCAGGCCTGCGCCGGCAACCATCCCGCTAAGCAGCCGCATGGTTGTGCCGGAATTACCGCAATCGATTTCAGATTTTATCGGGGAGAAGGTCTTACGGCCTTTGGCACGGATCACAATGGTGTTTCCGTCTGTTTCGACCGGCACCCCAAGATCGCGCAGGCACTGAAGCGTACTTTGCGGGTCGGCAGCTTCGGAAAAATTGCGGATAACGGATTCCCCCCTGGCAAGGGTAGCAAACAAAGCGGCCCGGTGTGCGATAGATTTATCCGCGGGAAGGTCCGTTATTTCGCCCCTCAGGCATTTTGCCGGTTCTACAGTTTTGTTCATGGGTATTGAGTTTACATTTTCAAAATCGCTGAGCGTCAGTTTCTGTATGAGAACATCAAGCTATGATTTGCTTGTTTCAGCTGCATAAAAAACAAGGGGCAGAGCGTGTATTGCCGCCCGTCTGAATTTAAGCCGCTTAACCATCATACCAAAATACCCGTCTTAAATGCCTGCAGCCATTTTCCTGACAGCTCTTGTTGCAAAAAAAGAAGGCAGGTATGTATCAAGGGCTTTCTCCCCTCCCCTGTCATCCT
Organism: Cyclonatronum sp.; assembly: GCF_022565315.1. Classification (NCBI taxonomy): domain Bacteria; kingdom Pseudomonadati; phylum Balneolota; class Balneolia; order Balneolales; family Cyclonatronaceae; genus Cyclonatronum; species Cyclonatronum sp. The sequence goes on from NZ_JAIUMX010000019.1 coordinate 21,213, forward strand.
CATAAAAATCAGTAATCACAAACCCCGCTTTCAGCTGTCCGCCAATCTGATCTGTGAGGCTGTGCCCGAATTCGAGCGTCTCCTGAGCCAAAAGCAAGGCGTTCAGCTTTTCATGTGAAAGGCTTTTCAAATCAGAATACGGCTGCGGGTACGTCAGTTTAAACGGCGGCCCTTCCGGCTCAAACTGGAAAATTACCGGATTTACCATGCCGGCCATGAGAACACCGCCGGGTTTCAGCACCCGAAAGCACTGCTGCCAAACCTTGTTCACATCCTCAGTAAAAACCACCGAACAGGGGTTAAAAATAAGATCAAACCATGCGTCAGGGAGTGCGGAGAGATCTGCCATATCACCCTGAATGGTTTTGATGCCAAGCCCGTACTTGTCGCTCAGCCTGCGATCCTGACGCAGCTGATTTTCGGAATTATCAAAAATGGTGACTGCTGCGCCCGCGGCCGCAAGCAGCGGCCCCTGCTGTCCGCCGGCGGCGGCAAGCCCCAGAACACGGCAACCATTCAGTTCCGGAAACCAGTTGTGCGGCGCAAACTTAACCGGCGTGAGCAGCACCTTCGGAAGGTCTGTACGGGCTTGCCTTATTTGCTCACCGCTAACGGGCACAGTCCAGCGGTTCTGTTCAGCCACATACCGATCCCAGACCATGCGGTTATGTGCAGCTACATCGGGTTTTAATGCCGAGTGTGAATCCGGGTCGGGTAAAGTATTCACTCAGACGCCGCTCAGCGCAGCAGGGTTTGTGCGCGCTGTGCATAGCTGCTTCCGGGGTACTCTTCCCGGATGATTCGGCCGATCTGTTCGGCTTCGGTTCTGTTTCCAACTGCCAGGTTTGAGGTGATGGCACCGAGCATGGCTTCAGCTACCCAGCTGGTGTAGGCGCCAAAGAAGATGCGCACATTCCCGAATTCCCGCAGGGCATCGGTGTGCAGGTTCTGCCGCTGCAACGAGAGCGCATGCCTGAACTGTGCTTCCGCACCGGCTTCCCCCGTATTGCTGTCAGATACCTCTTTAAAAATTTCGGCTGCCTTGCGGAAATCCTGCTGCGCATAGGCTACCCTGCCAAGACCAAGTTTAACCAGTGCCTGATTGCCGCTGAGCCGCGATGCGGCTTCAAAACGGGCCTGCGCCTCCGATACCTGCCCAAGGCCGAGTGCAGCCTTGCCAAGGCCTACGTTGGCTTCAAACTGCATTCTTCTGCTTCCCTCCAGCAGCATGCTGAAAGTCTGGCGCGCACTGTTGAATTCCCCGCCTTCCAGGTAGAGGTTTCCAAGCTCGAGCAGGGCTACATCACTTTCACGGGCATTGGTGTACTCGTCGGTGATGGTCCGGTAGGCTTCCTTAGCCTTTTCGGTCTGTCCCAAAGCCCGGTGCGCTTCGGCTATGCGGAGAAGCGCCTCGGGTATACGCCGCTCGTTGTTGGTAATGCGGATGTACTGACGGAAAGAGGTGATGGCTTCTTCGTAGTCAGCCGTTTCCAGTAATGAAAGCGCCTGCCGGAAGCGCAGCTGATCAGCAGTGCCTGCCTGCGGATTTCCGGCCAGAAATGCTTCCAGAATATCGTTGCTCGTATCAGGCATACCGGCTGACTGTTGCGCAAACTGAATGCCGTTTACCGCTTCAATAATCAGATCGCTTTGGGGGAAACGCTCAAGAACCCGCTGATAGGCTGCAATAGCCTGCTCAAATTCCTGCGCGTTAAAGTAAGCATTTCCAATATTGAACTGTGCCCGCGGTGCCCATTGGGAGCGAGGAAAGCGGCGTATCACATGCCCGAATTCCTCAGCGGCCTGTGTGTAGTTTCCGGAAAGCAGGTAGATGTAGCCTATACTGTACTGCGCCTGCTCACGGAACGGACTTTGCGGGAAATCTTCGATGAGTTCCCGAAAGGTGCGCACGGCTTCGAAAGTGCGCTCATCCCGGTAGAAGCTTGTTGCAATCTGATACGTCGCATAATCGGCACTTCGATCGAATGCGAGTGATCTTTCATAAAATGCGATGGCATCATCAAAGCGGCGGAGGGCAAACTTGGCGTCAGCAATCCGGAGCTGAGCATCAATATCGTATGGGAAAACGGCAATATCGGGCTGACTAAAATTATCCAGAAAAGCCATCAGGGGCGGAATGGCCTGCTCAAAATCACCCATCATAAAATAACTCCAGCCCAGAGAGTAGCGGGCGGCGGCGGCAAATTCACCGTTGGGGAACTCCCTGATGTAACGGGCAAAGCGAATCGCTGCGGGGCCGAACTCTTCCATATTGAAATAGCTGTCGGCGCTCCAGAACAATGCTTCGCTGCCGAGGTCGGAAGTTGGGGTAGCCTGAAAGACGCTTTCAAAAACAGGCTGTGCTTCATCCCAGGCGCGGTTGCGGAACAGCACCCACCCCCTCTGAAACCTTGCCTGAAGCTGCACTTCCGGGGTTACGGTACCTGCCGCTTCAGCCTGCTGAAAGGCTTCGATTGCGCGGCGGTATTCGGCGTTGGCAAAGTAGGCTTCACCGAGCAGGCTGTAAACCTCGCCTGGTTTTTGAAGCGGCTGCAGGTTACGCACTACATACAGCAAGCGCTCAATGGCAGACACATGATCTCCAATTTCTGCAAGGATGAGTGCCCACTCGAAATAAGCCTGCTCAACCCAGGGCCCTGTGCTGAAGCGGTTTGCGAAGGTTTCAAAGGTTTGGACAGCCAGATCGTACCGGCCGCTGAGTTTGTGGTTAACGGCCTTATAGTAAAGAGCACGCCGGGAAAGGTCGTCGTCAGCAGTTGAAACGGCCCGGTTGAAAGAATCTGCTGCCCAGTGAAAAACCTGCTGCCGGTGAAATACCCAGCCCAGCCCGTAATGAGCAAGGCGCACATCCCCCCCTTCATTCAGGCGTATGTACGTACGGTACCAGGTTGAAGCGCTTTCAAGATCACCCAGATAGCTGAAGCTTTCAGCCATAATCATAGCTGCTTTTGACTGCTGCTCGCGGTTTAACCTCGGGTAGGCAGTACGCAAGGAGTTTACGGCTTCTTCGAAACGCCCCTGCCGGTAATAGGCTTCACCAAGTGCCGTTCCAACACCTTCGGTAACAGCAGCAAGCGGATAACCGCGCCTAAGCAGTTCGAACATTTCGGCAGCAAGCTCATATTCTTCGCTGTCGAGATACAGCCGGCCGCGGGTGAACAGAGCCTCCGCGGCACTTTCTGTATTCTGATGCTTTGTGTGGATTTGCTCAAGGAAATAGTGCGCACGCTCAAAGTCAGAGAGCTCAACGTGGGTCTGCGCATTCCAGTAGAGCACCTGCCGTTCAAAAGGAGCGGGCAGGTTCAGAGCGAGTGCGCGCTCATAAAAAACCGAAGCCTGCCGAAAACTTCCGTCCTGAAAATTCCGGTGTCCGAGGTCAGCGTACAGGTTCCCCGCTTCGGCACTGTTAGGAAAGTCTGTTATAAAACTGTCGAAAAAAAGCAGCGTGCGGTCAGGATCGAGCGCCGCCTGAGCCAGGGCCGTGTAATATCGGGCCGTTTTGAACTGCTGATCGGTATCAGGATGAGCTATGAAGCGGTCAAAAAAGGAAATAGCCTGCTCAAACTGACCGTTTTCGTAGAGGGTGATGCCTGTTGAGAGTGCTTCCTGAGCAGGAAGCTGATGATGCTGTGCACTTACCCAAACCGGAGCAAAGAATACGGCACAGCCCAATAAAGTGACCAAAAAAACGCGATTCAGAGAATCCAAAATCTGCCTTACTAAAGGTTGAATGAGGTGAATGGGCAAATATAACGTTTGTTGCAGCGGCTTTGCAAAACAGCGGTACAACTAACTTGCTTCGCCCTTCAGCTAAACGTTTGCAGGCGTTGCCTCATATGCGGGCAGGTAAAAAAACGAAGGCTACTTCTGTGAAGACCTTAAATGCTGAGAAACCTCATAAACTGATCCGCCCGGTCGTGCAGGTCATCATCGGTTTCAGTTTCTTTTGATTTGGAGGTGATGATGAATCCATAGCGGTTCAGCACTCTTAAAATGGGATCAATATCATCGGTATTCAGCTTTATGGAAACCCTGAATCGATCCGTTCCGGAAGCAGCGGGCTCAACGCCAATGCTCAGAATTTTCCCTCCTTCAAGCTCTGTAAGGCGCACAAGGTCGGTGAGGCAATAATCAGCCGGTTCCATTTCAACCATAATGGTTGCCCCTTTAAAATCAGGGTTAAGCAGCCTGATAAGTGCAGCGTCAATCTCGTTTCGGAGCACAAACCCCAGATATGACTCCTGATCATCAGACACTACGGCCGCCCGGCTATTGGCTTCAGACATCTGCCGGCAGGCATCCGAGATGTGCGTATTGGGATAAAGCGTGCAGGGTTTGCGTCTGATTTTCGGAAAAATGGTTTGATGGCGGTCTTTCTCGCTCAGGATATCTGCACGCTCAACGGTTCCGAGCAGTTTTCCGGTGGTGTAATCCACTACGGGCAGCACGTCGCAGTGCTGTACCCCCATGGCCATGAGGCCGTCTTCCACGGAGTTGGAAGCCCTGAGCGGTTCGTACAGGGGATTTAAAATTTCATGGATAAACATAATACCGGAAATAAAAAATGAGCCTTAAAAGAAGCGGTTCAACTATACAAACTCGGGAGAAATCAAATCGTTCGGTTCCAGCATTTCTTCAAGCCTTGCAAGTTTGTCCTTTCGGATGCGGAAGCTGATTTCAATGTACTCATCATGATACTTCTTAAAAAACACTTCTGCAGCATCAAAAATAAAACTGATGGCCTTAAAATTTTGAAGGGAGATGTTCATCTCTGCTTTCACATAGTCAGTCAAAGCCTGCTGTTCGATGATTTGCTGCAGATCAGAAAGCCCGATTCCGCGACTCGCAGAGATAAAAACGGCATCCGGGTATTCCCTGCGCAAACCAGCCAGAACCTCTGCATCTTTAACCGCATCGGTTTTATTGAATACGAGCAGGGTCGGTTTATGGTCGCTTTCTATGCCCTTAAGGGTTTCATCTACTACAGCTTTGTACTCAAGTACGGAGGGCGAGGAAGCGTCCATTACGTGAAGCAACACATCCGCCTCTCTGATTTCATCAAGAGTTGATTTGAAACTATCCACAAGGTGGTGGGGAAGCTTCCGGATGAAGCCTACAGTATCGGAGAGCAGCACAGCAGTACTGCCGGTTTCAAACCGCCTGACGGTAGAATCGAGGGTGGCAAACAGCTTGTTTTCTGCCAGCACGGAGGTATTTGTAAGGGCATTCAGCAGCGATGATTTTCCCACGTTTGTATAGCCTACCAGCGCAATGCGCATAATACTTTCACGGCCTTTTCGCTGCGTTTTACGCTGCTGATCGAGTTTCCCGAGCTTTTCTTTGAGTACGGAAATCCGCTTGCCGATAATCCGGCGGTCAGTTTCAATCTGTGTTTCGCCGGGGCCTTTGGTACCGATTCCGCCTGATTGCCTGGAAAGGTGTGTCCAGAACCGGGTAAGCCTTGGCAGGATGTACTGAAGCTGTGCCAGTTCTACCTGTGTTTTGGCCGCCGCAGTTTGTGCCCGCGAAGCAAAAATATCGAGAATAAGCCCGCTTCGGTCGAGAATTTTGAGCTTGGTTTCCCTTTCGATATTCCGGGCTTGGGTAGGGGAAAGATCATCATCAAAAATGATCATATTGGCCTGCTTTTCGTTCGCAACAGATGCGATTTCCTGAAGCTTGCCCCGGCCTACATAGGTACCAACATCCGGCTTATCCCGGTTTTGCAGCACTTTATGCACAACATCTCCCCCTGCTGTGTTAACGAGCATTTGCAGTTCTTCAAGATATTCTTCGGCTTTTTGCTGCGGCACGTGGGCTCCGTAAAGCCCGGCAATCAGAACTTTTTCAGGTTGACTGCCTTTTTTTTGGTCTTCTGTAAAGCTCAAATAAGTGGTATTAAGAATGTTTGGCTAAACCCGGGCCCGGAACAGATCAGGGTTTGATGTTGATTTTATTGAGAATACTTTCATCAGTGAGGGTGTATCTGAACCGGCGGCCCAGCTTATGATTCAGAATTTTCCGCAGCTCACCGGCTTTTTCAGCAGGTACCGTAACTTCAAGCCGGTTAAACTGAGCAAGCTCGAAGTATTCTGATGTTCGTTTATAGATGAACACAAAAGCCATGCCATCCTGTACTTCATTCTCAGCAAAATCGTGTACTTCATGCCAGGCAACCGTCTGAGACGGATCATTGATATTTTTCATAATTCCGTGATCGGTAATGTACCTTCTTGACATAAAATAGCTTGCTACCATCCAGTTAAATGCCAGAAAGGTGTACAGGCCTGCCACAAAGTAATGATCGCTCATGCCATTATACCATGCAATAGCACCCAGCGCCAGAGAAAGGCACATAAAAAGCGTGGCAAAGAGAGGGAATCCGAAAAAACGGCCGGTATTCCAGCTCAGGCGCACGTTTCTGAGCCGCCATGCATTGCTGAGTGTAAACGCAGACAGAAAAAAAGAAGCTATGCTGAAAAAAATCAGCACGGATGTGAGTAAAAAATACAGCTGAGCTGAATATTCGCTAAACGGCATCGGAGGGTTCTCCCGAAAACTTTTTCGTTACCAGACTTTCTGATAGTAATAAAATAAATCCTATTAAAACAAACCAATTCCAAATTTCGCGGCCTGTTCTGGCAGTTCCGATTTGTCCGGCAAGGTTTGTATCGCCGCTTCTGAGTTCAGTTACACGAACATTCGGAAAGTGTGCCGAAAACAAACTGTTAACAGCTTCCCTGCCTAACGTTCTGAGGTCTGACTCTGTTGTACGCTGGTTTACTGCTACCTCAAGCGTGTCGTTTCCGGACGCTATGCGCGCAATCCCCGGCTTCCAGCTGTCTGTTTCGGCTATCAGGCGTACCCCTCTGCCCTGCGTTGCAATTTCAGGCACAAGTACCTGATCTCCTATGGTGATGGAAGCCTGATTAAACTCACTTCGGGTGTGCCATTCAAAAGTTTCTCCAAGCCGGAAGGTATTAAGCCCGCCCCGCTCACCTGAAGCGGCATACAGCCCGAGCCGGTAAAAAAACGGTGCAAAAAGCGGATTCACCGAAAAAGCTGACCATTCGGGGCTTGTGTTTATTGCCGATACGAACAGCCTTCCTTCTCCCAGATTGTGCTGCACCAAAAGCGGATCGCCTAAACTTGTGCGCAGTATTTGCTGAGCCGCACTCCCTCCGGCTACGCTATAGCGCCAGTAATGGAATATATTGGGAAGCTCAATACGCACATCTTCTTCATCGGTGACGTCAAAAATATCATCGAGTACAGGGTGTCCCCTTACAATCATACCGAGCTGTGCTACGCTGCGAAAACGGCCCGGGTCTCCCAAAATGCCGGTGAAACGACCTGCATTTACACGTTCCAGAAAACGGTTGATGCGCTCCGGACTGCCCGCTTCACCCGGAAAAATGATGAGCCCGCCCCCCTGCTGTACAAAGGTGAGCAGATCAGGCCAGGTAAACTCGGGGATATCTGATACTCCTTCAAGCATGATGGCATCAGGTGTATTCTGCATGGCCTGTGTGAAGCCGTCCCAGCCCGTACGCTGCACCTCAACACGGCCAGCAGTACGCTGTGCTGCTTCGAAAACAGGCTTCAGCCAGGATACTGCCTGACTTCCCGGCCGGGACTCGTTAACAATGAGAACGGAACGGGTTTTCGGCAGTTCGAAAGCAAAGTAGCGGGTGTTATCGAAGCCGATCGGATCGCCTTCCAAAACGGCCCGGCCCGAAAAGGAACCCGATTCGGGCGGGATAACCTCAAACGACCACATACCCGTTTGCATGGGCTCGAGGTTGATCTGATACTGCCCGGCGATTTCCCCCATGCTTTCAAGCGATAAAAAATAGTTGATAACAGGCCGTTCTGCGTAATTAGTAACTTCCACATCAATAGTAAGCGGGCGCCCGCCTGCGGCAATCTGACTGCGGCTGCTAATGCCCGTAATGCCCGCATTGGCGGCGGGCTGCTCACCGGTGAGAATAGTGTTAAAGGGCATCAGATTAAGACTGAACTGCGGCTCAATGCTCAGCTCCTGAAGCTGCGTGGCCAGATCGTCTGCCCCCCGGCCGATGTAATAGGCACTTCGGTTTTCACGGTCGGTAATGCCGGCCCGCCGGATGAGCTGCTCCAGGCGCTGACCCGTAAAATTGCCGGCATTCACCGGTTCGAGCTGTTCCAGCAGCCGGCGTGCCTGCGCCTGACTCATTTCTTCAGCCATGAGCAGCTCGCCGTGGGTATTGTAGATGAGAAAGCGGTCTTCAGCTGATGCAGCGTCAATCAGGCGGCCTGCTGCTGCTGCTGCCGTTTCCATGAGCGGGCCCCGCTCGTCAATTTGTGTCATTCCCGGGCCGTTTTCAAGCAAAATGAGGTACAGCACAGAACCGCTGCTGAAACTCAGCACAGATCCGGGTGAGAGCATAGGGCGGGCAAGGGCAGCTGCAAGAAGCATAATGGCCGCGATACGAATAGCCAGTAAAATGCGTTTCTTGAGCTTAAGCTGTTTAATTGAGCTTTTCTGCAGCCGCTTAAAAAAAACAAGCGTCGAAAAAACCTGCTTCTTCGGTTTCCGGAAATTTATCAGGTGCAGAATAAGCGGTATGGCAATTGCCAGCAGGCCAAGTAAATAAAGAGGGGTAAGAAAACTCATGCAGAAAAATATTAATTTAGGCAGCAACCAGAGAAACCGGAAAAACCCTGAAAACCAGGCAGGGTTCAACCCTGTAATTACAGAACAGAACGAACGGGAACACGTTTTGAAGATACTAAAAACAACGAACAGCCAAATTTCATCCGCTTCATTATCAAAATTAATTCATCCTTTTAACATGTTGGTTAATCCACCGGTCTCATCACCCGTTCCATTCCTTTTTTTGCTCGTAATTCTGTTAACTGTACTAAATTCGTGCGGCAGGCTTTCTGATCAGCATTGGTCAGCTGCGGTTCCGGAAACTGCTGTGATGGTTTATGTTTTTGATGAAAATACCAGCCCTCAGGATGCGCTGAACGGTGATGCAGCAGGTTTTCTGAGGGAAACTGCGCTGCCAAATCTCACCAGTTTCGATGAACTCAACGCCGCTGCCGGCGCAGCGCTGCAGGTTAAGGCACTCATTCTGAGTCCGGCTGCAGCAAGTTCGCAGGCACCGGTATGGCTGATGCAGGGCGGCATATCGGGCCCGAACCTGGCCTCTTACTTCAGCAGGCCATTCACCCAAAACAGCTACCGTTTCAACGGTACCCGCGTGTACCGTCTGTTTCTTGCCAACGGTGATGTCTGGTTTTTATCACAACTCGGCAGCACCATTATTGTATCACCCAACAGCCGGGCACTGGAGGAATCTGTAAAAAGCTACACAGGCAGGCTGTCAGCAATGGTTTTCGACGGCGGGCAGCCTCCGGCTCAGTCGGCATCCGTGTATGTGAACTTTCCCGCATCGGATGCTTTTGCCATGCAACTCGGGCGGCCCATTTTCAGGCCGCTTATTGAAGGCGGATTTCAGGGGCTGCAGCCCGCCGCCCTACGTGTACAAAACTCCGGCGGTGGCAGGCTAACTATTGAGCTGACGTCGCGCATACCGCTTAGCACGCCCCGTTCTGCGTTTGTACAAACCCTGGCCACCCCGCCTGTCACCCTGCGTATGGACCGCTACATACCGCGTGATGCTGCCGTTTTCGGCATGTTTCAGGCAGAACGTATCGGTCGTTTCAGTGAATCAGCTGAGCAAACTGACGATACTGATCTCGACCGCCATCTTACTGCCCGCCCGCAGCTCGTTTCCGCCATTTCTTCCACCCTCGGGGAGCAGGCTGCATTTGCAGGATTTTATACCCTGGGCTTTTCTCCTCTTGAAGAAACGGCCTGGCTGCGCCTGATCAGCGACCGCAGTTCGCTGCGCAATGAATTCGACCGCCTCGTAACCGACGGTCTGGGTGTGCGGGCCGGAAACTTTTACTCCTTCCGAAGCCGCAAACTGGCACAGCTGCTTGGCGGCCCTCTCACTCCTTATGAGGCGTTTTCGGTCGGAATTCTGAATGATGTGATCGTTCTGGCACCACGAACCGGGCTAATTCAGCGCATTTCTACCGACATTAACCGCCGCAGGGTTTTGTTTTTTGATGATGACTACCTGAGCCGGAAAAGGGATCACCCCGAGCGGATGAGTGCTTATTTTTACGCCGATAACAGCAATTTCCGCTCCTTTATTGAGCCCTATACCGATCCGGTTTCGAACGCGCTTACCTACCTGAATTACTTCGACCTGCTCAGCCTCTCCGTAGTTCAGGAACGGGATGAAATACGACTCGAAACGCGCCTGCAGCAGGTTGAGCGGCAATCTCTGCCGTTTGTGGACCGCTGGTTCTTCCCTGTTACCCGGGGTGAACTTACCGGACCTGTAACCGTTGGAAAACTGCAGCAGAGCAGTCGTAACGACATTGTTTTTGCCACTACAGCCAACCGTGTTGTAGCTCTTGCCGCAGACGGCACCGAGATCTTTACAGCATCTACCAACGATGACCGCCCGATAGGCTCTCCTGTACTCTACGACTGGTACGCTAACAATCAGACCGCAGTGCTCATTGCTGCCGGTAACAAAATATACGGATGGAACAACCGCGGGCAGCTGCTCCCCAACTTCCCTTTCGAGCTGGAAGAGGAAATTACGAGCCCTCTGCTGATTGAAGACATCAGCCGGAGCGGGCTTCCTGAAGCCGTCGTTGCTACACGCGACCGCAAGCTGCACGTGCTCAGCGGGCGCGGCATTAACATCAGCGGCTGGCCGCAAACCACCAACACTACTATCGGGCATCAGCCTGTTTTTGCCCAGCTGGACGGGCGTCACGCCCTCATTGCACAGGCCGGAAATGCTGTTTTTGCCTGGAATCAGGACGGCAACCTGCGGGAAGGATTCCCGGTTTTTACAGATGCCCCCCTCTATGGTTCACCGGTACTGCATCAGAACCAGCTGTTTACCGGCGGACAAAACGGGCGGTTATACGCTATCTCGAAAGGAGAATCATTCCTGGCTGAGCTGAGTCAGCCCGGCGACGGCAGCAGTACCCCTTCAGATGCCGTGTATCAGGTACGATCCATTGAAGTTGCATCAGGTAATGTGAGTGCCGGAATTATCCGTAACCTTCGGGTGCCTGTACTGGAAACTCCCGAAGAAAACGGCGGCAATCAGAGCTCATCCTCAAATCCGCAAACAGAGATGCAGCAGCTTATTAGCATTCAGAGCGGGAGCTCTGTTTTCCTCTATGATCTTCAGGGGAGGCTTCGCTTCAACCGATCGGTAGGCCGGCCTATTGATACCTCCTCACCAGTAACTATTGAAGACCTGAACCGTGACGGCCGCCCTGAAATTATTGTTACTGCCCAGTTTGGCCGCATGTTTGCGTGGACCATCGAAACCGGGGCTGCTTATCAGGGGCTGCCTGCTACTTCTGTGAGGCACCCTTCAACAGCGAGACTTGGCTCAGACGGCCTCACTAACATCATCGCAGGTACAAGCAATGGCGTAAGCAGCTGGGCTATACGTAACTAAAGCTTCAAAAAAAAGCTGCTCATATCTGGCAGCAGATCTATTTCGCGATAAAAAAAGGGGTGACGGTCATAAATCCGTCACCCCCTTTTTTTTATATAAACAGCACTGATATCAGGACTCCAAAAGCTGGTTTAAGGCTTTATACACGTTGGGGTAAGTAAACTGGAAACCGGCGTCGTGCAGCTTTCGGGGTACAGTACGCTGGCTTGCGACCAGTGCTTCGGCAGCATCGCCTACTACAAGCCGGAGGGCAAATTCCGGAACGGGGAACAATGAAGGCCGGCCCATCACACTGCCAAGCTGCTGGGCGAATTCTTTCATGGTAATGGGATCCGGGGCTGATAAGTTAAATGCCCCGTGCAGCTGTTCGTCTGAAATGGCGAAATAAATGGCACGACACACATCCTCAACATGGACCCACGGGAAAAACTGACTTCCGTTACCAAGAGGACCGCCTATAAACATGCTGAAAGGCTGTTTCATTTTCTCCAGCGCACCGCCAGATTTATCGAGTACAATTCCGATTCTTGGTATGGCAAGCCGTACGCCATGTTTTCGTACTTCATCAGCCTCTTCCTCCCACTGAAGGCAAACGCGGGCAAGGAAGTCGTCTCCGGCAGAACTGCTTTCGTCGAGCACGGTATCGCCTCTTGAGCCATAGTAGCCTACAGCTGAGGCCGAAATCAGAACCTGCGGTTTTCTTGAGGCCTCACCAATCGCACATACAACAGCGCGCGTTGTTTTAACGCGGCTTTTGAGGATGCGGGATTTCACGACTTCATTCCAACGCTGGTCAAATAAGTTTTCACCTGCCAGATTTACCACCGCGTCAGACTCTTCGATTACAGCGGGCAGATTTTCATAAGAAGCAAGATGCGCTTTTTGATGATTTTTGCTGTGTTTGCCAGGATTCCGGGTGAAAATGGTAACCTCATGCCCCTGTTCCAGCAAAAAACTGACTAAGGCTGTACCTACGAGACCGGTACCGCCGGTTATAGAAATATGCATTGTTTACCCCGATTCAGATGATGCCGGAAATACGAAGTATTTCCAGATAGAAAAAAACGGCTGGCGCCGCTAACAGTAACGCATCAAAACGGTCAAAAAATCCCCCGTGCCCGGGTAAAATATTGGAGGAATCTTTGGTATCGTACATCCTTTTGAGCTTACTTGCAGCAAGATCCCCAACCGGCCCGAAAACCGAAACCAGAATTACGGCAGGAATCATTAAAACAAAAGAAATAAACTCCGGTTTTGCCAGTGCAAATACGAATGCTACACCGGCCAAAGCACCGACAAAACCTCCGGCGAACCCTTCCCAGGTCTTTTTAGGGCTTATTTTAGGTGCCAGCAGGTGTTTGCCAAAATTCTTGCCGGTAAAGTATGCAAAAACATCATTTCCCCAAACCATCATCACGACAGAGGCTGTAATTACAAACCCAGCCACAGGCTCTTCCGGAAAGATGCGGTCCCGCAAGAGAAGCAGGGTCATAATGCCTAAGGGCGCATAAAGCCCGCAAAAAATGGTGTGAACCAATGAACTGTATGAACGGTCAGGGCCTCTTACAATTTCGGAAAGAATAAGCAGTAAAAAGAGGGCAAGACCTGCCAGATACGCATTGGGCACATACGGAATGAGCATCACCCACAGACCTATAGCGTACATAAACGGCCTGCTTGGCCGGGTGCCGCCCTCGTTGAACATGCCTGCCATTTCCCATTGAATAATAATGGCGATGGCAATCATCATGGCTTTAAAAGACCAGCCGCCCAGCCAAACAACGCCCATAAACAAGGGGGCAGCCACCAAAGCCAGTATTATTCGTTTTGTTAACTCAGACAAGCCTAACCCCCTGTTTCAGTTACACCTAAAGTTATGAAGAAAAACAATGCTGATTAATCTTCCCCGTCGGGAAATTCATCAATGAGTTCACCGTCTTCAAATTCACGGATTGCGGCACGGGCATCATCAGCTTTATCGTCAGGCACATATACATACAGCAGTGAAAGCTGTGAGTGATTTACAGAATACGCAGAATCTTTTTTGGAAAGAATCTGCGCCTCAAAACCCCTGTCGTCGAGGAAGTTTTTCATCATTTCTGCTTCAAACTCCTGGTTGGTATCAAAAACACAGGTCCAGTCTTTAATCTCTGATGGTTTTGGATCATTGCCGAACATAGGGTTGCTCCTTTTGAAAGATGGAAAATTCTGATCGCTTACCATACAAATAAACCAAATAAACGGTAAGAATCAAACTTGAAGCAACGAGCCACAGGGGTGGAAGCATACTCGCTTCGGCAACTTCCAGCAGTTCAGGGTTGCTGTGAACTGCTGTTACCGTACCCGAATTGTGGATGAAGTGCATGAGCATAGCCGGGTAAACGGAGCCGCTTTTAACGGTCATCCAGCCCAGCATGATCCCGATAAATGTAAGAGGGATGAGCTGTGAAAGCCTGAGGTGGAAGAGTCCGAAAACGAGGCCGGTTACCAGAAGTGCACCCAGGATGCCGTAGGCGTTTTCGAACAGGCGGTGCAGGTAGGAGCGGAACATCACCTCTTCACAAACCGCCGGTACCAGACCAATATTGAGCACCAAAAACCAGAGCGCGAATGACCCGGTAAGCAGCCCTTCAATCATCTGCACCTGCGCGTCTTCCATCTGAACGATGAAATCAGGCAGCGGTACCAGCTGATTGGCCCATCCCAGAAACCAGATGAACGGCTGAACGGCCACTACCAGCAGGGTTGCAACCAGGAAGGTGAAACCGGCATTGGCAGGCATTTTGAGCCGCATGGCATCGCGGTATTTCGATTTGGAAAAGGAAAGCCGGGCGACGAGCAGCGTTGCAAGCAGCAGCCCCACCACCTGTCCCGCCGAGTTTCCGGCTATCAGCAGCCCCATGTTTTCGCCGAGGGCTTCCATATCAAAGCCATCAAGGCCCTGCGTAAGTACGATACCCACAATTGCAACAACACCGCCAACCACCTGAAAGATCAGAAAGGCAACAAAAATCCACATGAAAGCAACCAGCCAGTCCGGGAAGCCGTTGCGCTTAAACCAGGGCTGACGCACCTGTACGATGTAGGGATTAAACTCCGGCTTGGTTTCCTTTGATGGCTCCATTTAGAGAGCTCCTTCTTTTTTCTTAAAAATGGCGGTACCGGCCATACCGCTGATCAGGTTTACCGTGCCCATTATCACCACACTAAACAGCAGGCCAAAAACAGAGAATCCGGATTCTTCCTGCTGTCTGCGCATTTCTTCGATGTTGTCAAGCGCCTCAGGATCGCCGTGTTCTTCAATAAATGCGGTAATTGTATCCAGAAACAGAGCCGCTGTGTTGATGCCGAAGAAGCCCCAGACTACTTCCATAAAATTGAATACGATACCGAAAACAAGCCCGGCTGTAAATCCGATTACGGAACCGCGGCCCAGCTCGATATTTTCACCATAAGCAGCGATGTGCTGCCGCACGGTTACCAGACCCGGTGCAAACAGCAGGCCGCAGCACCCCAGGCAGCCGAAGATGATGCCGCTAAAGCCGGGCAGAATCAGCATCGATCCGTACAAAACGAGTGAAGCCGCAAGGGCAAGGCCTGCACCATTCAGGGCCGCAGATTCAAAAAAAGGATTGGGTTCACGTATTTCCATATAAAAAATTAAACTAAGATTTCGGTTTAACCGCAGTAAAAATTATGAGGATGAGGCTTGCTCCGGCAAACAGACCGGCTGCAAATCGGCTCGGGCCGGTATTCGTCCACCATCCTAAAAAGTTACCGGTTACATCGGCTGTGTTCAGAAAAAAAGCAAGGCCGGCAACCAGAAGCGAGGCTTTAAGGGTGATGCGAAACGTTTTAGGTGCCAATGTACCCATCAGCGCTGCAGAAAAAAAGCCGGCATAAATTCCGAGACATCTTGTGCAGACGGCAGTAATCTTTCCGTCGATAGCAAAGCTTCGATCAGCCTGCTGATGGCAAAGGTTTCGGAAGGCCTCATGGCTCAGCTGATGAAGCCAGCCGGCATCGGCAAACACAAAGCCGGTTGCCGTAAGCAATAAAAAACCGGATGCGAAGAGCAGCAGTAGCAGGCTTTGCGTCTGATTGAGGCTTGGCATAGGCAGTTCAGCGATTGTCGCCGGCAGATTTATTCGAAAAGCAGGGAAATATCGAGGGCGTGCACGGAATGTGTGATGCTGCCGACCGAGATGAAATCGACCCCGGTTGCTGCAACAGCCGGCAGGCGTTCGAGCGTCATGTTTCCGGAGGCCTCTGTTTGGGCCGCGCCGCTGATGAGTTTCACTGCATCCCGGAGTTCTTCGAGGTTCATGTTGTCGAGCAGGATGATGTCTGCAAGCCCCGTTGCAAGTGCCGTTTCAATCTGGGATTGCTCCACTACTTCGATTTCAATTTTCTGGCTGCCGCCGTTGTGCGCACGATGCCGCGCACAGGCTTCGAGCGCCTCCCGTACACCGCCTGCCACGGTGATATGGTTCTCCTTAATGAGGTACATATCATCAAGGCAGAAACGGTGATTGGTGCCGCCGCCTAAGCGCACGGCCCATTTATCGAGCCAGCGCTGCCCCGGCATGGTTTTGCGGGTATCGAGCAGCCGGGTTTGGGTGCCTTCAAGGGCAGCGGCAAAACGGCGGGTTTTGGTGGCAATGCCGCTCATCCGCTGCATGAAGTTAAGGCAGGTGCGTTCAGCGGTGAGCACAGAGCCCGCCGGACCTTTAATTTCAGCGAGCAAGTCTCCGCGGTTTACTTCCGTGCCGTCTTCCACAAGGATGCGGAACTGTATAGCCGGATCAACGCGACCGGCGATAAATGCGGCCAGCTCGTTGCCGGCAAGCACGCCCCCTTCTTTGGCAACAAAATAAGCCTCCGCCTGCTCATTGCCCGTAAATACGGCCTGAGTCGTAACATCGCCCTTTCCGATATCTTCGCGGAGGGCAAGGTCAACGATGGCTTCTACAAGTGCATTCATGTCAGTGCTGTTTGGCGTATTCTTGCATGAGCGACAGCATCCCTTCAGTGAAAGCGGCCGGTGGCGGACACGGGCGGCGGTTTTCCTCACTTACAAACACGAGCACCACATGGGCGGTAAGCCGCGTTTTGCCGTCTTCACCAACAACTTCGTACCAGGTATTGAGCCGTGTTGATGGTTCTTCGAAAATCAGCACGCGGATGGTGATAAGCTCGTCATAAAAAACCGGCCTTTTGTAATCGATTGAAACATGCGCTACGGGCAGCATCACCCCCATCTCTTCCAGATTGAGATACGAAATGCCCGCCTCACGGATCATTTCGGTGCGGGCCTGCTCGAAGTACTCCAAAAACCGGCCATGGTACACATAGCCCATTTTGTCGGTTTCGGCATAGCGGCTGCGCAGTTTCAGCTCATAAACATACAGAGGTTCTTTTTTTTCTGTAAACGGATCTGACTTCATGCGGTGCTATGCTCCGGTTTCATCAACAACGCCCATGTTGGAGTACTTGTCGATCCGCTGATCCACAAGCTCCTGAGCTGACATTTTTTTGAGGCGGCGAAGGCTTTCGAGCAACTGCTTTTTAAGTGCCGCAGCGGCTCCGTCGTAGTCGCGGTGTGCGCCGCCAACCGGCTCGGGAATAATGCCGTCAATAATTTTGAGATTCATCAGGTCTGTTGCCGTGAGCTTGAGGGCTTCAGCGGCCTGCTCTTTGTATTCCCAGGTCTTCCAGAGGATGGAAGAGCATGACTCCGGCGAAATTACCGAGTACCAGGTGTTTTCCATCATGTACACTTCATTGCCCATACCGATGCCCAGTGCCCCGCCGCTTGCGCCTTCACCAATTACAACTGTAACGATAGGCACTTTAAGCACGGCCATTTCACGCAGGTTTTCGGCAATAGCCTCAGCCTGCCCCCGCTCCTCTGCCTCAAGCCCGGGGAATGCGCCGGGCGTATCGAGCAGGGTGATTACGGGAATGTCGAATTTCTCGGCCAGTTTCATCAGCCGGAGCGCCTTGCGGTAGCCTTCCGGGTTCGACATCCCGAAATTGCGGTACTGCCGGCTTTTGGTATCCCGGCCTTTCTGCTGACCGATAATCATCACCGAAATCCCGTCGATAGTTGCGAAACCGCCAACTACGGCTTTGTCGTCGCTCATTTTGCGGTCGCCGTGAAGTTCGGTGAAATGCTCACAAATTTTATAGATGTAATCCAGCGTGTAGGGCCGCTCGGGATGGCGCGCGAGCTGCACCTTTTGCCAGGGTGTGAGGTTCGAAAAAATAGAAACGCGCAGCTCATGAACCCGCTGCTGCAACCGTTCGATTTCCGGACGAAGCACGTCGTTTTCCGGAATGCGGATGGCGTTCAGCTCTTCGATTTTCTTTTCGAGGTCAGCAATGGGTTTTTCAAAATCAAGGTAATTCATAAAAAATTCTGTTTTAAGGGAAGATAGTTGCATGGTTGCGCAATGGCTTTTCTTCACGGTATAAACGGTTCGTGCTGAAAGGGCCGCTTCAGAGCCTGTTAATGAGATGGCGGAGTTTGAGCGCCCAAACCATCCAGACAGCCTCAAAAATTATAGATTTGGAAATTTTTGACTGCCCGAAGGCACGGTCACGAAATATAATGGAAAGTTCGCTCACTTTAAATCCGGCTTTCCAGGCGCGGTAGTGCAGCTCAATCTGAAAAGAGTAGCCGTTTGATTTGATGCGCTCGAGCGAAATGGCTTCGAGAACGCAGCGATGGAAGCATTTGAAGCCTGCTGTGGTATCCTGCACGGGCAGCCCCGTAACCCAGCGGGCGTACACGTTGGCCGAGTACGACAAAATGAGCCGGCTCAGCGGCCAGTTGATGATGCTGATGCCGTTGTGATAGCGGGAACCGATAACGACATCCCCCAGTCCGCTTTCGACGGCTTCAACCAGGCGGGGCACATCGTCTGGATCGTGGGAGAGGTCGGCATCCATCTCACAGATAAAGCTATAGTTACGGGCCAGCGCAAACTGAAAGCCGGCCACATAAGCCGAGCCCAGCCCCTGCTTGTACTCCCGCTCAAGCAGGTGAATACGCCCGGGGTATTTGGCTGCTTCTTCCCGGATAATGCGGCGGGTGTCGTCGGGGGAGTTGTCATCCACAAATAAAAGATGCACCGCCCGCGGCAGCTTCATCATGCGGGGGATAAGCCGGCTCACATTTTCGGCCTCTTCGTAAGTCGGAATTACGACTATGGTGTCGGAAGTGCTCATCTCACTGTCCCTTCCCGGCAAGCATGGTTGCGATGGTATTTATGAGGATTTTGATGTCCATCTTGAGAGAAATATTCTCCACATAAAACAAGTCGTACTTGGTCTTTTCCTTCACATCATCAAAAGTTTCATCGTACTTCCACTTCACCTGTGCCCACCCGGTAATGCCGGGCCGTACCCGAAGCCGGCGCGCATAAAGCGGAATCTGCGCCTTGAACTGCTTCACGAAATGCTCGCGCTCGGGCCGCGGACCTACGAGGGACATATCCCCCTTGAGTACATTCCAAAGCTGCGGCAGCTCATCGAGGCGGAGTTTGCGCAGCCAGTAGCCAACCGGCGTAATGCGGGGGTCGTTTTCCGTTGCCCAGGTCGGACCGGTTTTGGCTTCGGCATTTACAAACATGCTCCGGAATTTATACATCACAAACGGACGCCCGAAAAGACCGACCCGCTCCTGCGCAAAAATTACCGGCCCGGGATCGGTAAAGCGGATCAGCAGGGCAACAACCATCATGACGGGCGCACTGATAACCAGAATTACGACTGAAAGCACGATATCCATCAGGCGCTTCACCGACTTCTCCCACGCAGGCATGGGGTCGGGCATCACTTCAATAAGCGGCAGGCCAAAAATCTGATTCGTCTTGTTCATCCCGCTTATAATCTGATAAAAATCGGGGATGAGCTTCACGGAAATGCTGGGCTTATCAATCAGGTCGAGTATGGTTATCAGTTTATCCCGGTTTACGGGCTCAACGGCCACGATAACGTCTTCAATCTGATGCTCACTGATGATTTTGTTGAGCTGCTGCACTTTACCCAGCAGCAGGCTGCGGTCAATTTTGATGTCTTCGTCTTTAGTTTGGCGGGAAGCATCAATAAAACCGGCCACATCAAGCCCGGTTGTTTTATGGCGCATAATATCGGCATACACTTCTTTGGCCGTTTCACCTACGCCAATAATGACGGCCTTATGCAGCCCGTACCCCTTCGAAACCGCATACTTCTGAATGGTGCGCACAAGCAGCCGGTTTACGGATACCAGCCCGAAAATGAGCAGCCAGTACACCAGCGTCAGGTTTTTTGCCTGTGAGATGTTCTGAGGGTTCCAGTTGAGGTCGTCCGTAAACAGCAGGAAAAAGAAAACGAGGATTCCGATGATGCTGATTTTGGCTACCCTGAGAATTTCATCAAACCGGGATGCCAGATAAAGGCGTTTGTAGAGTCCAAAAAACGCAAACATGGCGATCCAATACAGGGTAATGATCAAACCCGGCAAAATGACCAGTGCCGGAGCAACGGTCTGATTTTCACCAAACCACTGAAGCTCAAAGCGAAGGTAATAAAAACAGAACCAGGCCAGGGCAACGGCAATAGCATCCCCAAGCAGGGTTATCAGTACGTCTTTACGGCGTTCCAATCAGCAATCCGATTTATTAATGTGTGATGTTGGCCGGTTACCCGATTCACGGCAGATCATGGAATCAGAGAAACTGCCACAGCGCGGTTGAATACCCGAAAACAGGACCTCAGCCGTGCCTGCTCCCAACAGGCAGGCAGAAAGCAGCTGCGACCGTGCCGGAAACACTTCGGTGCTAACCTCAATCTGATTCAGATATTGCGTGTTTTCGTACACCAGCTGAATAGTTGTTTTTATGGAATGAGTAGTGAAACGGTAAAACATCAAAAAAGATCACTTCAGGATTATGCTCTGCAACGCTGAATTAAGATCAGGTAACCTTAATTCCGGCTTGGCTAAATTTAGGCTTCATGGAAAAACAGACCGCCATTCCGCAGAATCTTGCTTAACTTAGACCTTTTTTGAACCGCTGAAAATAAGGAATTACAGAGTAAAGTGTTTCAACTTCTAAGCAACGACTCAAAAACAAAAGCCCGGCTCGGCCGGCTTACTACCGATCACGGTATTATCGAGACGCCCATTTTCATGCCGGTCGGCACGCTTGCAACCGTAAAAGCGGTGGAGCAGCAGCAGCTTGTTGATCAGGTGAAGGCGCAGATTATTCTGGGCAACACCTATCACCTCTACCTGCGGCCCGGCAACAGCATCATGCGTGAAGCCGGCGGCCTGCATCAGTTCATGAAATGGGACAGACCCATCCTTACCGATTCGGGCGGCTATCAGGTGTTTTCACTCTCCGGCAACCGCAAACTTGAGGAAAGAGGGGTTACCTTCAAAAGCCACCTTGATGGTTCAAAGCATCAGTTCACCCCGGAAAGTGTGGTTGAAACCGAGCGCGTTCTGGGCTCGGATATTATGATGGTGCTTGATGAGTGCCCCCCCTATCCGTCAACTTACGAGTACGCCCTCAACTCCATGAAACTCACACACCGCTGGGCGGCGCGCTGCAAAAAAGCCTTCGACGAGAGCGAGCCCCTGTACGGTCACCGGCAGTTTTTATTTGGCATCGCGCAGGGCAGCACCTATAAAGATCTGCGGCAGGCATCAGCTGAAGCCATCGCTGAACTGGATTTTGACGGAAATGCCATCGGCGGCCTCAGCGTAGGCGAACCCAACGAACTGATGTATGAAATGACGGATCACATCACAGACTTTCTTCCCGCCGAAAAAGCCCGCTACCTGATGGGCGTAGGTACCCCGGCTGATCTTATTCACGGTGTTGCCCGTGGGGTTGACATGTTTGACTGTGTGATGCCTACCCGCAACGCCCGAAACGGCACCGTTTTTACCCGCAACGGCATTGTGAACCTGCGCAACGCAAAATGGAAAAACCATCACGAGGTTTTGGATGAGAGCTTCCCGACAGACTTCAGCAGCAAGTACACCATGGCCTATCTGCATCATTTGGTTCGCTGCAACGAGATTTTAGGCATGACCCTTGCATCCCTCCAAAACCTGACCTTCTACCTCTGGCTGATGGCAGAAATCAGGGAACAGCTTGCTGCCGGAACCTTTCACAGCTGGTACAAACCCATGATCGAACGTGTAACAACGCGCTTATAAATGATCCCGGCCTGAAGGATCCTGAGTGAACTTATTCATTCAGGATCCTTCGGAACTGCCCGACAGATAGGCACTGAAATGTTTGTGCTTCCCTGTGAGATATTTGAACAGGATCTCAAAATCCTTCCATATTGAATAGCTTTGCAGATAATGCAGCTCCTGACGCTGCTTTTCGTCATCGCGGAAAAGGCGGTCTTCATTCAGCTGCCTGAGGCCGGTAAGTCCGGGCTTATAATACACAAAACTGCCCTGCCTCTCCCTCAGAATCGGAGCCCCAACCAAACTGAACTCACCGGAAAAAACCTTCCGCATAAATTCAATGGTATTGAGCAGCCGGTTATTCTCATAGGGCGTAAAAAAACGGACATTTTGTGAAGTAGAGGAATCGATAAACAGATTGACGGTTTCCTGAGATGTTTTGCTGAGGGAAGCCTGAACCCTGAGAAAAACCCAGACAGGCGCCATAACTGCCAGAAATAACGCAGAAAGCGAAAAATCAAAGACACGTTTGATCAGCCGGTTCCATGCATTCAGGGAAGGCAGCTCGAGATCAACCACCGGAACATCATCAAAATACTCCACATTTGATTTACCGATGATGTAATCAAGAGAACCCGGCACAACCTTACACACAACCGCTGAATCGCGCAGCAGGCTCAGGGATCGCAGCACATCCAGATGGGTGATTTTTTCCAGCATGAAAATCACCTGATCGGCACGGTAATTTTTTACCATTTCGGGTAGCTGCGAAATATGCCCGAGCACAGGCACATCTTCTATGGTTTGAAGCGGCTCATCCTGACGCTGGGTTACAAGCCCGATAATATTGTAGTTCCAGTCCACCTCAGCCCGGATTTTCCTGATGGCCGACTCCGTGTGTTCACCCATTCCTGCAACAAGCACCCGCACCGCCTGCAAACGGTCTTTGGCTGATGAACCCTTATAAAAAAAGCGAGCGGCAAGCAGCCTGAACGATGGAAGTAATAACAGCAACACCAAAGTAGTAGCAAGCAATATGAGCCTGGAAAAGGCAATATCCCGAAAGAAAAAGGTGATGCTCGCTACCGTGAACAAAGAAAAGAGCAGCGCTTTAATCACATGACTCCAGGAGTGCTGGTTGCGGCTGTAGAGTCCGTAGTATTTGGCAAACCCCAGGTAAACCAAAGAATGAAGCAGGTTTACACTCAGAAAGACAGGTTTGTAAGCGTCTAAGATTTCAACCGGGGCGATATCATACCGATACAGGAAGAACCCCACCATAACGAGATTCAGGGTCAGCAGATCCGCCACCGGTCTTAAGGTGCGGTTGAACAGCGAAAAAATATAGGAAGCTGCTGATTTGAAGATGACCCCAATCAGGATGAAATATTTGAAAAAAATACTATAGCCGTAGCTGTAGTGTTTTTCAAAAAACTGATACAGCACTTTATTGAAGGTGATAATATACCGGAGATTCTCCTTCTTCGTGCTTTCCCCTTTATAATGGATGATGCTCGTTTCAGGGATATAACGGATACTGTAGCCTTCTTTAATCGTGCGGTAGCACAGATCAATGTCTTCGCCGTACATAAAAAAGCGTTCATCAAAACCGTCAAGCTTTTGCAGTACATCCGTGCGAAAAAACATAAACGACCCTGACAACACTTCGATGTCTGAAGCTTCATTCTCATCACGCCCGCCCATGTAATAGGATGCAAATCTCGGATGATTGGGGAATATCTTTGAAAGCCCAAGCACTTTGTACATGGCGTTCATAGGCGTAGGGATGGAGCGCCTTGATTCCGGGGCAAATGTACCGTCAGGATTCAGAATTTTACAGCCGCTCGCTCCGGTTTCAGGGCTGGATTCCATAAAATCATAAAGCACCTGAAGCGTATCTTCGCCAATCAGCACATCCGGATTTACTAAAAGGGTGTATTTGCCTTTGGCCTGCCTGATTGCCTGATTGTTTGCTTTTCCAAAACCCTTATTTTCCCGGTTTTCGATATAAGCGACCTGCGGAAAACGTTCTCTGAGAAATTCAACTGAACCATCGCTGCTGAAATTATCTACAACAAATATTTCCAGACTGAACTGATGCTGTGCTTTATAAACTGAATGCAGCAGATTTGACAGATATTCTTTGACATTGTAGTTAACAACGACAACAGAAATATCAACAGAATCAAGACCGGGTGATGCAGTATCCTGCGCATTCATAAATTAAAACAGTATGTGCTTAATATACCATGTTTCAGGTGTGAGCGGCTTTAAGATACAAGGAAGCGATAACAAATTACCAACGAGGTATCGTTTGTTAAGAAGGAATACAGGATTATTCTGAGTGATGATAACTTCTTTTCACAAAAAAAGCTCTGTACCGGATATTAGGGACAGAGCTTTTTGTTGTATAGAGAAAGGATGATGAGGCGGCGACCTACTCTTCCGCGGATGCAGTACCATTGGCGCTGGGGAGCTTA
>NZ_JAIUMX010000020.1:0-45369 GCF_022565315.1 Cyclonatronum sp.
AACGGCCAGCGACGGAACCAGGTGAGCTGCCGCTTTGCATACCGGCGGGTGTTCGTTTTGATGTCGGCTGCCATTTGCCCGTAGCTTATTTCCCCTTTGAGGTGCGCGATAACTTCCCGGTAGCCAACCGTTTGCAGCGACTGAAGGCTTGCATCCCAGCGGCTTAGCAGGCCGCTCACCTCCTCAACCAAACCGGTCTCAAGCATGGCGTCAACGCGGCTGTTGATGCGCTCATGGAGCAGCTCCCGCGGGATGTCGGGCATCACGACAAGGCTGCCGGCTCTCGGGCTTTCGAAGCCCTGCTGCCGGTGGAAACTGCTGAACGGCCGGCCCGTCTGCATCCACACATCCAATGCCCGGAACATGCGGTGCCGGTTCATCCCGTCAATTCGCGCCACATAAGCGGGGTCAGCCGCTTTGAGCTCCTCATACAGCTGCTCAAGCCCTTCCTCCTCTGCCCGCCGCTGCAGCAGGGCCATATTTACGGGATCCGAAGGCGGCACATCATCCAAATCAAACAACAGCGCCTGCAGGTACAGGGTAGATCCGCCGGCGTACACAACCGGTTGCTGTAATTTCCGGAAGTGTTCTTCCTCCCAATGGTCACAGCGCCTGCGGAAAGCGGATGCGTTCTCGGGCTCATCGGGTTCAAGCAGCGAGATATAGAAGTGCGGGGCGAGTTTCAGCAGTTCGGGTTCGGGCTTGGCTGTGCCGATGTCGAGCTGCTTGTAGCACTGCCGGGCATCCGCAGAAATAACGATGCTGCCCAGCCGGTTTGCAAGCTGTGCCGCAAGCGCCGATTTGCCCGAAGCTGTCGGGCCGATGATGACAATCCGTTTTAGGCTGCTTTCAGCCATGATTCACCTTTCTCTTTTTGCTCACAGCATCAGAATAAAACATCGCAAAATCTGAGTTGGGAGGCATTGGCCTGACCCCTGCCTGTTAAATCAGGAAGCACTGCCCAGGCGATCGAGAGAGAAGCGCAGGGAGAGCCTGTGCGTGAAGCCCAGATCAGAAGCCGCCCCGGCAAAGCTGCTGAAGCCGTAATCGAAATCGAAGGCCCCCAGCCGGAGCCCCGCACCGAGGGTGGGGGAAGTGTTGATGCGGCCGCTTCGGTTTGTGGAAAAATCGGTAAGGCCGAAACGCAGAAAAACGGTGTCGATATAGCCGGCTTCAAGCCCGATGTGCGGCTCTATGCTCATGCCGCCCACATTAATATAGTAGGTGCGGCGGTTTTCGAAGCGTAAATCGGTATCGGCGGCCGCAATCAGGCTGAAATCCCCGAAAGAGAAAAAACGGGCCGCACCGATTTTGATGGTGGGCAGGATCACCTCATTCTCACCGACCGGAATTTCGTCCCCGAATTCGGTTTCGAGGGCGCGGAGTTCGTTGGCATCAACGCTCCAAAATTTCATCATGGTGGTGATATCCATGAGGTTCACGCCGATGAGGTAGTCGCCGGTGCGGTACTGTGCACCCAGATCGAGGCTGTAGCCCCAGGCGTTGGCGAAGGGACCGATGCTGCTGTTGAGCACCTTCACCGAGGCGCCCCAGCTCAGGCGCTCGTTTACGGGCGTACCGTAAGAAATCATCACCGCGAGATCGGCAGCGCTGAAAGAGGTAATAAAATCATTCACATTTTCCCGCGGCCGGTTCCGCTCGCGGTCCCAGGCGTTGAGGGTATTCTTGATGTTATCAACGCCCTGCCGGAAAAAGCTGATCGCCAGCGTGCCGTCTGAGCCGGGCAGCGGCATGGCAACGGCACCGTAATCGTAGCCCACAATGCCGCCGAAACGCTCGGAGTGCATGTAGGCGGCCTCCAGACCCTGCAACCGCACCAGTCCGGCCGGGTTCCAGTACGCGGCGGTTACGTCGCCTGCGAACGCGGTATGTGCCGAGCCCATGCCAAGGGCACGTGCGCCGCTGCCGACCGACATGAAATCATTGCCGTAGGAAACGCGCACAAGGCTTTGGCCTTCGGCCGTTGCGGCAAAAAAGCCGAGCAGCAAGGCACTGAGGAGAGAAAGAAACTTCAACAAGGAGAAAAACTGCTTAATTAAAAAAAGGATGTGTTCAATATACGGCTTCGGCTTTTCAGCCCAAAATGAACACATTTTGCTTTAACCCCGCTGCCCGCCTCAGGTTCCGCTTCCACCCGGGCTGCGCGCACTGTAAATACATCCTCAACCGGATCCCGTCTCCGCAAGCCGTTGCCGCCCCCATTATTTTTGGGGGAAACTCCGTGCACATCACTGTGTGCGTTGCTTGTTAAAAATCCCAAATCGGCGGCCTGTCCCCTGCTTTTTGATGGACTTTAACTCTTCATAACGAGCTACAAAAATCAGAACATAGAAAACAAGCTTCACAACAGAAATCTAAGATATCCCGATTGTATTTTCAAAAATACGAGTGAAAGTATCATTCTAAATTTCTCTGCTTATTGGCACTCATGAGAATAGCAGCACTTCACAGCCGCATAAGCCACTCCAGCGCATCCGTTCCGTCCGGCTGCCAATGTACCGGCGGGGTTTGGGCCCGGGAGAGCGGCTCAGATCTTTTGCCTGCAATTTCAGAGCGCATAGCACCATCCGGAACATACACGCTTTGGATGCGCGGTCCGTATTTTCCAAGAAAGGCGCTGAGATCAGCGAGGGTACCCGGCGTAATGGTCAACAGCCCGTCGGTGTGCGGATCGGGCTCCGTAACCGCCAGCAGGCGCCCGCCAAACACTTCGGTTTCGCGTTTCATGGCGCGGAAAAAAGCTTCGCGGTAGCGCAGCTGCGGGTTCAGGGTGAGGGTGGCTGCGTTCGGGAACTGCGCCTGAGCCGCCTGCCGGATCAGGTGCAGCAGCTGTACAGGCTCCGCATCGGTGAAGATGGTCGTGAGGCTGCGGCAGCCGCGCCCGCCGTACCGGAAAATGGCTTCAGCCAGCTGACTCCCGAGCTGATCGCGGTCAGAGACAGCCGCCGCCGGAATCCAGGCCGCTGAGCTGTGCGCCGTGCGGATGAGTTTGCGCGCACCGGCGAGCTTAATCTGTGAGGCTTCAAGCAGCTCAAAAACACCGGGCACTGACTTCTCCGAGCCGCTGAACAGCACGGCACCGGCCTCGAGACCGCTGAAAAAACTGATTTCCGTGCTGAAGGAAAGCTCCGCTTCACGGAGCTGCTCTTCCAGCGTTTCCAGCAGGGATCGCATCAGGTGCGGATCTTTCCGCGAAAGTTTGCCGCAGTACGGCAGTCCGGCGATGATGCAGGCGAGCACATCCTGCAGGCCTACCATCGGCAGGTTTCCGGCATGCAGGCATAGTACGGGTTTCACATTGAGGGGCTCAGCATGATCCGGCAGCTTCCCCGACCAACCGACGAGCGACTCCGGCCTTACGCTTTCCCGGATGTGAGTAAGGGCGAAGCGCACATCATCCTGTAAAAAAAGGCCCTCATCCACCGTTCGCTGCGCGGCGGCCACGCAGTCGCCGGTTTTGCCGCTCACCCAGGCCTGAACCAGGGTTCCGAGTTTTTCGGCTCTTTTTAAAAGCGGGGTTTTGTTTTCGGGTGATGCGTTCATAAACCTAATCCCGGTCAATAAGAAAATTGCAGCCCCGGAGGTTCTCGGGGATGTAGCGGCCCAGCACCCGAAAGCGGCCGTCGGGCAACATCTCGCCGCGGTCGCCGGTGAGGATGAAGCTGCACGAGTGAAAGTTGGCCAAATCGATGATGCCGATCAGTCCCTGCCCGCCGGGCGGTACGGGCAGCAGCGGATTTTCCGGATTGCGGATGCTGATCTGCATCCAGTGCGGGCAGCGGAACCAGCCGCTGCCGTCGGCATAGGCCTGTGAGAGCAGCTCGGTCATGCCGTACTCGGAGTGTACCTGTGCAGGTGGCAGGCCAAAGGCGGCCGCG
This sequence comes from Cyclonatronum sp., assembly GCF_022565315.1. Taxonomy (NCBI): domain Bacteria; kingdom Pseudomonadati; phylum Balneolota; class Balneolia; order Balneolales; family Cyclonatronaceae; genus Cyclonatronum; species Cyclonatronum sp. The sequence continues at coordinate 3,900 of NZ_JAIUMX010000020.1, forward strand.
AGCTTGTGATGGAGCTCATCGCGGCTCATTTCGCGGCGGTGCGTTTTCATGCCGCCGGTTTCCATAATGAGGGTGCCCTGCGGCAGCTGAACCGGAAAACGCTCGGCGAGGTCGATGAGGCCGAAAGCCGCCCCGAACAGCAGCAGCCGCTTGCCGGAGGCTTCGATGTTGCGGAGATCATCTGGCGGAATCGCGGTATTGAGCGGCAGGAAGCGGCTCAGGCCCGAGGTTTCAGCGGTGATGAGCTCGCGCAGCATCCAGATGAGGGAGGAGTCCGGGTTTTCGCTATAGCCCGGAGTGTAGGCGAGGATCACGAAATCCTGCAGCGGATAAAAACTCCGCATGGCTTCGAAAATGGCCTGCCGGTACAGCCCGGGGTCAGCGACCGGGTGCATGCTGCGCTGCATGCCGGTTGTGCCGCTGCTCCGGAACACCAGCGGGGCTTCGGTGAGGTCATCGAACAGCGGCTCGCGGAAGGCTTCGACGGGCAGCAGGGGCGGCCAGTCTTCGGACTTCGGGGCGGCATCGGGCGGCCAGCCAAGGGCCTGCCAAAAGCGCTGCAAGGTGCCGGCCCGCCCGTACTGATGCCGTGCAACGCGCAGCATCCGCTCACGGAAGGGCGTTTCGGCATCTAAAATAAATCGCGGGTCGGCTGACATCAGGGGTGCTTGTGTTGGGATGGAAATTGGCGAAAGGCAGATGCCTTTGAATGCCATTCAGGTTTGAAGTATTTCTTCATGCGTTTAGCCTAACTTGATAAGGTATGAAGCGCCGCCTCAAACCCCAAGTGCATCTGCTGCAAGCCGCGCTGCGTCTCTGCAAAGATGGCGGTGAGACCGGGTGCGGACGCTTTTGGGATTGACGTTTTTCCGTCTGTGAGCGCCGGCATCAAAAAGCACGGGACATGCCGCCGATTTGGGGTTTTTCACAAGCAACGCAGACAGTGATGTGCACGGAGTTTCTCCAAAAAATTACGAAACGGGGAACCGGCAGGGCGGTTGTTTCCGCAAGAGGAATGCTGCACCGGTTGCGCCTGAGGGCTGCGGTTTTGTGAGGTTTGATTAAATGGAAAAAGGCCATACCCTGTGGGCACGGCCTTTTTCTGAATTAAATCGCGGAAAGCTTAGAAGAGGGCTTTCACGTATTCGGTGCGCATGGTTGCGATGGCGCTGATGGAAATACCCACCGGGCAAACCGCTTCGCACTCACCGTAGTTGGAGCAATCGCCGAAGCCTTCTTTTTCCATTTGTTCGACCATGGCGATAACGCGCTTCTTGCGCTCGGGAGCACCCTGCGGGAGCTTGGCGAGCTGAGCGATTTTCGCGCCGGTAAACAGCGAGGCGGAAGAGTTCGGGCAGGAAGCGACACAGGCGCCGCAGCCGATACACACGGCGTAGTCCATCGCGCTGTCGGCTTCCACTTTGGAAATGGGCACTGCGTTGGCATCGGGGGCATTACCGGTAGCCATGGTTACGTAGCCACCGGCTTCCATAATGCGGTCGAAAGCGTTGCGGTCAACCACCAGATCTTTGATGATCGGGAAGGCTTTTGCGCGCCATGGTTCGATTGTAATGGTTTCATTATCCTTGAAATGACGCATGTGCAGCTGACAGGCGGCGGTACGCATTTGCGGACCGTGCGGGATGCCGTTAATAACCAGGTTGCAGGAACCACAGATACCTTCGCGGCAGTCGTGATCGAACTCAACCGGTGTTTTCTTTTCTTTCATCAGGTTTTCGTTCAGCACATCCAGCATTTCCAGAAAGGACATGTGGGTTGTGATGTCTTTGAGGGTGTAGTCCTCAAAGTGCCCTCTGTCGTTCGGGCCGTTTTGGCGCCATACTTTAAGATGTACGGTTATAAGATCGTGTGTGCTCATAATAAATTTCGGGGTTTCTTATTTGTAGCTGCGCTGTGTGAGTTTGACATTTTCGAACACGAGGGGCTCCTCATGATGAACGGGCGGGGTATCGACGCCCTTGAATTCCCATGCGGAAACGTACGCGTAGTTTTCGTCGTCGCGTTTGGCTTCGCCTTCCGGTGTTTTGGATTCTTCACGGAAGTGACCGCCGCATGACTCGGGGCGTGCAAGTGCATCGCGGGCCATGAGCTCACCCAGTTCAATAAAGTCGGCTACGCGCATGGCGTACTCCAGATATTTATTGTAGGTAGCCGGCTCGCCGGGTACGAACACGTTTTCCCAGAACTCTTTGCGCAGCGCGCTGATTTCTGCAATAGCTTCATTAAGGCCTTTTTCGTCGCGCGACATGCCGACTTTATCCCACATGATTTTACCGAGCTGACGGTGGAAATCGAGGATGGTTTTCTCGCCTTTGATGTTCAGCAGCTTTTCAATTTCACCAACGATGGCTTTTTCAGCCTGATCGAAAGCTTCGTGATCGGTATTTACATCGCCGGGGGTGATACCTGAGAGGTAGTCGCCTACGGTGTAGGGAATCACGAAGTAGCCGTCGGCAAGACCCTGCATCAGCGCGCTTGCGCCGAGACGGTTGGCACCGTGATCGGAGAAGTTGGCTTCGCCGAGGGCGAACAGTCCGGGTACGGTTGTCATCAGGTTGTAATCTACCCAAAGTCCGCCCATGGTATAGTGAACTGCGGGATAGATCCGCATCGGCACTTTGTAGGGGTTTTCGTCGGTGATTTTCTCGTACATCTCGAAGAGGTTACCGTAACGCTCACGGATGGCCTGCTCGCTGTCGCGCTTGATGGCATCGCGGAAATCGAGGTAAACGGCAAGGCCGCTCGGGCCTACACCGCGGCCTTCATCACACACATTTTTGGCGTTGCGGGAGGCCACATCGCGCGGCACAAGGTTTCCGAAACTCGGATAGATGCGCTCGAGGTAGTAATCGCGCTCATCCTCGGGGATGTCGTTCGGATGGCGCTTGTCGTTTTTGGCTTTTGGCACCCAAACACGGCCGTCGTTACGCAGCGACTCGCTCATAAGCGTGAGCTTCGACTGATACTCGCCGGAAACCGGGATACAGGTCGGGTGAATTTGCGTGAAGCTTGGGTTTCCGAAAAGCGCACCTTTGCGGTAGCAGCGCCATGCCGCGGTAACGTTGGAATTTTTGGCGTTGGTGGAAAGGTAGAACACGTTGCCGTAGCCGCCGGTACAAAGCAGCACCGCATCAGCGGCGTGCCGGTTGATTTTACCGGTAACGAGGTTGCGGCTGATAATGCCTTTTGAAACGCCGTCAACCGTTACGAGGTCGAGCATTTCTTCGCGGGTGAACATCTTCACTTTTCCGCTTTTGATGGTCTTCATCAGCGAGCTGTAAGCACCGAGAAGCAGCTGCTGCCCGGTCTGACCGCGGGCGTAGAATGTACGGGAGAGCTGAGCACCCCCGAAAGAGCGGTTAACGAGCATCCCGCCGTAGTCGCGGGCGAAAGGTACGCCCTGCGCCACACACTGATCGATGATGCTGTTACTTACTTCGGCAAGGCGGTACACGTTGGCTTCACGTGAGCGGTAATCGCCGCCTTTGATGGTGTCATAAAAAAGGCGCCATACACTGTCGCCGTCGTTGGCGTAGTTTTTAGCCGCGTTGATACCACCCTGAGCCGCGATACTGTGTGCGCGGCGGGCAGAATCCTGAATACAGAAAGCTTTAACGTTGTAGCCAAGTTCACCAAGAGAAGCTGCAGCTGATGCACCCGCAAGACCGGTACCTACTACAATAATGTTGTACTTCCGCTTGTTGCTCGGATTTACAAGCTTGATGTTATTTTTATGCGTTTTCCACTTTTCGGTAAGCGGACCGGTCGGGATTTTGGAATCCCACTTGAAGGTTGATTTTTTTGATGCAACTTCCATTATAGTAATCCTCCATTAAAGAATATGAAAACAGGAATGATTAAGAACCCAACAGCAAGCAATGCTGCCACAATTCCGCCCACGGTGTAGAGCACCGGTACAAGCTTGGGATTTTTTGCTCCCAAAGAGATGAATGCGCTCCATACACCGTGCTTCAGGTGCAGGCCGATGAGCAGCATAACGGCAGTGTAAGCGAGCATAATCCACGGATTGAGGAACGCCTGCTCCACATGTCCGGCAAGGTCAATCATTTGGCCGCCAGCGGGGTTATCGACCATCATCTGCGGCATAAAGAAATTGTATTTGAAGTGCAGCACGTGCAGAATCACAAACAGCAAAATAACCATGCCGGAAATAAGCATGGTTTTGGATGCAAAGGTCTGCTTGCTTGGGCCGCCCTGCGACTGATAATAGGTGTAATCAACGGGGCGGGCTTTTTTCTTGCCGAGATAAATTTTGATGCCAATGTAGGCGTGCAGACCAAAAAGAATGATCAGCCCGAGCTCCGCAATCCACAGCAGAGGGCCTAAGTCGTGAAGAAATACGGCATACAGGTTAAAGGCTTCACCACCGTCGCCTGCGAAGAGGGTAAGGTTACCTGCAAGGTGAGCTACTAAAAATAGTATGAGGAAGATACCGGTAACCCCTGTCAGGATTTTCCGGCCGACCGTTGTTTGGAGCAAATTACTGAATGAGGCCATCGAATAATACTAGCTTAGTTCATGAGTTTCTGTTGTTGAGATAATCTAATATAAACAATCGTATTAGATTATGCTGTTGGTTTCTGAAAGGGATGGCTAATTTGTATCTCTTCTGAATAATCTAATACAGCTATGAGAAATAGATATTCCCACGCCGAAATATAAAACAAATGCGGCCCTGCTGCTGTTCTGAACACACTTTTTTGCGCCATTTTTTTTCGTCCTAAACTCAGAAAAAAGGTACTTTTGCATGAGAACTTTAACTCGTTCGGCACCAACTATTAAGCGAATATTCGCTAACTTTGCTATCTATGAATTCAACTGATTTTAATACCATTTCGGGCAGCTGCACCGCTGATTACCGCATTCTTGGCTCAAAATTTCTGGCCTTTGGTTTTGCGTGTGAATGCGCCAAAACGTTTGCCGAACAGCTCGCATCCATCAAAAAACTGCATCACAGCGCTACGCATCATTGCTACGCATGGCGCATGAATCCGCATGAGCCGGAGGAGTTTTCGCAGGACGACGGGGAGCCGTCCGGAACGGCGGGGCTGCCGATCCTCAACGAGCTGCGGTCGCGCAGCCTCATCAACTGCGCCGTTGTGGTTGTGCGCTACTACGGGGGCACCAAACTCGGCAAGCCGGGCCTGATCGATGCCTACGGCCGCAGCGCCGCGCTTTGCCTCGATGAAGCCGGGCTGCTTCAGCTACAGCCCGGTATCATTCTCGAAATGAGCTGCGGATATCCCGTGAAGAAGCAGGTCGATTACCTCGTCACGCAGTCGGGCGCGCATATCGAAGATGCCGTTTACACGGAGGAGGTCAGCTACACGGTACATGCTGCAACCGGCACCGCGCCGGCCCTTCTGCTGGCGCTTGAGAAACTGAACTACCTGGGCGTAAGCTGCCGCACAGCGGGTGAGGTGCTGATCACAGAGCCTCTCTAATCAAGTTGGTTTTACCTGCTCATAACCCTAATTTTAACACCCCTAATCAAAACACTTTTGCCCCACCCCATTTTCATGAAAATTTATACCAAAACCGGCGACAAAGGCGAGACTTCCCTTTTCGGCGGACAGCGCGTAAAAAAAACGAACATCAGAATTGAGACCTACGGCACAGCTGACGAACTGAACTCCTTTATCGGCCTTGCACGCAGCTTCGCACTCACAGATCAAAACGAGAAAATCGCAGTTCAGCTACAGAACGATCTTTTTGTACTCGGGGCCGATCTTGCCACGCCACCGACCAAACAGGCAAAAATTGCACGAATCGGCAGCAGCCACTTTGAACTGCTGGAGACTTTTATTGATGAAGTCTCGGCTGAACTCGCGCCCCTGACCAACTTTCTGCTGCCCACCGGCACGCAGGCAGCTTCCGCCCTGCACATCGCCCGCACCGTTTGCCGCAGGGCCGAGCGCATTTGTATTGAAGCCCGCCAAACCGAAGATATTTCTGAGGATGTGGTGATTTACCTCAACCGGCTTTCGGATTTGCTCTTTGTGATGGCACGGCTCGAAAATGAGCGCTCCAACATCCCGGAAACCCGCTGGATTGCCCGCTAAGCTTCGCTGATATGGCCCTAACCACCAAGCAAAAAAGCTACATCCAAAAAAATGCCGCATCAAAATCTGCGAGACGAATTGCGGCTGATCTGAAAGCAGATGAGGCGGAAGTAAGCGCCTACCTCACTCAGCTGAAGGAGAAAGAGGCCACATCCGCACCATCTGAGCCGGCAGGAAGCCGCAGGCTCTTGTTTTACACTGTGATGCTTGCCATTCCGGTACTCTTTTTTGTGTTGCTGGAAGCCGGCCTGCGCATGGGCAACTACCGGGGCGATCTCTCCCTGTTTGTGTACCCGCAGTCGCTCGAAGGCCGCTACGCGGTGCCCAACCCGAATTTCACCGGCCGCTATTTTTTCCAGACGAGCACGCTGCCGAGTCCGTCAGACGATGTTTTTCTCACCCAAAAACCGGAAAACGGATTTCGTGTTTTTGTGATGGGCGGTTCAACAGCCAACGGCTACCCCTATGGCTTCAACGGCAGCTTCGGCCGTTCATTCCGGGATATGCTGCAGGATATGGCACCCGACCGGCACGTTGAGGTCGTAAACGTTGCCACCTCAGCCATCAACAGCTACTCCATTTTTGATCAGATTCCCGAGATTCTGAGATATGAGCCGGATGCCATTCTGATTTATGCCGGGCACAACGAGTACTACGGCGCGCTTGGCGTTGCCTCGGCAGAGACCTTCGGGGCCTTCCCCGGTTTTGTGCGGGCGTACCTGCGCTTGCAGCGGTACCGCACCTTCATGCTGCTGCGCGACGGCATCGTGCGCCTGAGCGGCGTTTTTGCCTCCGGCTCAGCCGCTACCGGCAGCGGCACGCTGATGCAGCGGATGGTTGGCGAACAGCTCATCCCGCTCGACAGTCAGCTGTATGAGCTTGGCCGCCTGCAGTTTGAGAGCAACCTGAACGCCATCATGCGGCGTTTTGAGCGGGCTGATGTGCCCGTGTTTATCGGCACCCTCACGAGCAACCTCAAAGACCATCACCCTTTTCTCTCGGTTGAATCAGAAAATCATCCTCCCGCTGATGCGGTTTTTGCTCAAGCCTTGCAGGCGTATGAAGCGGGTGATTTCGGGCTGGCGTTTGAGCGCTTCGTATATGCCAAAGAGCTTGACGCCCTGCGTTTCCGCGCCCCGGAATCGTTCAACACGCTCATCCGCGCAACGGCCGACCGCTTCCCGAATGTATTCGCCGTGCCGGTTCACGAAGCCTTCAAGCGGGAAAGTGAGCACCGGCTGATCGGCTTCAACCTCATGACCGAGCACCTGCACCCGAACATCCCCGGCTTCCACCTGATGGCCCGCACCTTCATGGAAAGCTTCAAAGAGGCCGGGCTCCCCTTTGTAAGCCTGCAAACCGACCGGCTGCAAAGCTGGCAGCACTACATTCAGCGGATGGAACTCACCGAATTTGATCACCGCGTTGGCGAGCACCGGGTAAAGCTGCTGATGAACGCCTGGCCATTTGTAGAGCAGCGCGACCCGAGGGGCTACCCGCGAAATTACCGTTTCACTTCGGAGGCCGACAGCATGGCGTTTCTGGTGGTGAATGAAGGCCGCCGTTGGGACCAAAGCAAGGTTGAGCTGGCCGGACTTTATGAAAATCAGGGCCGTTTTGAGCTGGCCCTGGCCGAGTACCGCGGGCTGATGCGGGCGCAGCCGTTCAACGACAGCCCCTTCATTTTTGCAGCCCGCATATGGCTGGGGCTCAATAACTTTGAAGAAGCCCGCCCCCTGCTCGAGCGCGCCTACCAAATAGAAGCAAGTGCATTCACAACCCGCATGCTGGGCGCCATCGAAGTAGATGCCGGCAACCTGGACCGCGGCATCGCCCTGCTTGAAGAATCCCTCGCAATTGAGCCTGACGACATGCAGGCCCTTTTCAACCTTTCCGGCGCTTACGGACTGAAGCGCGACTTTCAAAAAGCCGATGACATCCTGCGGCGCCTCGAACGCATCAACCCGAATTTTCCGGGTGCGGCGGCATGGCGGCAGCAGCTAAACCGGCACCTGAGCCGCAATTAGGCCGGGTATCTGCACCTTACTTCTCATCACATCCCATCACACACAAAAAACTTTCTTATGGCACTTATGGTATCTGTATCAGGCATCCGGGGCATCTTCGGTCCTGATCTGAATCCCGAAAATCTGGCACGCTACAGCGCCGCTTTTGGTGAGTGGACCGGCGGCAAAAAAGTCGTAGTTGGCCGCGATTCACGCGTTACCGGCGAGCTCTGCGAGCAGGTCGTTGTGGCCGCGCTGCAGTCAGCCGGCTGCGATGTGGTAAAACTCGGCATCGTGCCCACCCCAACCGTAGCCATGGCCGTGCTCAAGCACGGGGCAGCCGGAGGCATCATTCTCTCGGCCAGCCACAACCCGGCCGAATGGAACGCGCTCAAGATGCTCAACCACAAGTCCGAGTTCCTGAATGCGCAAGAAGGCGCGGAGGTGCTTGCCATTGCGGAGAAGGGCATCAGCTACGTAGCCTGGGACAAAATCGGAGCCGTAACCCACGATTCCGAAGCCCTGCACTCGCATGTGGAAAGCATCCTCGCGCTGCCCTACATTGATGCGGAAAAAATTGCCTCGCGTAATTTCACCGTAGCCGTTGATGCCGTAAACGGTGCCGGCTCAGAAAGCATCCCCTACCTGCTGGAGCGGCTGGGCGTAAATACCGTGCACAAGCTGCACTGCACGCCCGACGGACTCTTCCCGCACAACCCCGAGCCGCTGCCCGAGCATTTGGGTGAAATCTGCGATCTCATCAAAGAGAAAGGGGCTGATCTTGGCGTAGTGACCGATCCCGATGCCGACCGGCTTGCCCTTGTGGACAACAACGGCCGCCTTTTCGGGGAAGAATACACGCAGGCCGCGGCCTTCGATTTCTACCTTAATTACAAAAAAGGTGATGTGTGCACCAATCTTTCCTCTTCCATGATCTGCGATTTTGTGGCAGAAAAACACGGGGTGAAGTGTCACCGGGCGGCCGTAGGGGAAATAAACGTAGTTAACAAAATGCGGGAAACCGGCGCGGTCATATCGGGTGAAGGCAACGGAGGCGTTATTTTGCCCGAGCTGCACGCCGGCCGCGATGCCCTCGTTGGCATCGCCATGATGCTGCAGCACCTGGCCGATACCGGCCTCACTGCGGCGGAATACCGCGACAGCTTACCGGATTATTTCATCTCCAAAAACAAAATTCAGCTGGGCGACATCAACGCTGAGGCCGCGCTGCTCAAAGTACTGCACGCCTACGCACACCTCGACCCCGACGATACCGACGGCATCAAGATTCTTTTGGAGGACGGCTGGGCGCATCTGAGGAAATCGAATACCGAGCCCATTATCCGGATTTACACCGAAAGCAGCAGCATGGCTCGCGCTAATGAAATTGCGGACGAAATAAAATCGGTGATCCGGTAACGTTTTTTGAGGGGGCCGATGCCGGCCCCGCTCATGGCGCGTGAGCCTGGAGAAACAAGGTCCGTTTTGCGCGGATACTGCTAAGATATAGCCGGTAAACAGCTGATTTTCCGAAGCATGCTACCGGGCGGGGCCGCGGAGCGCCTGAATCTCAAAAGCATGGGGCAGGCCGCCGATTTGGGATTTTTCACAAGCACGAAAGACCGTGATGCTCACGGAGTTCCCCCCCCAAAAAAAATAAAGGCTTTGGGACGGGCAAGGGCTTTGGAATCAGCGGCCGGATGCCGGGATGGCAGAGGCTGCCGCGGGGAGGTTGTTTTTATTTCAGATAAAATCAGCTTTGGGTTTGTGGTTTAGTTCACGATTCATATATTACACACATATATAAAACCTATGTCTAAACGAGGTACCTATGGATCTGAAGCAGCTCACCCGAAAACAAAAACAATTCTTCGAGTATATCCGCGAATACTATCAGGACAACGGAATTTGGCCAACCTATCGTGAAATTGCGGATGAATTCGGGTTCAAATCTCCAAACAGCGTAACCCAGAACCTGCAGGCGCTGGTTCGCAAAGGTTTTTTGGTGAAGGGTGATGATGGTGAATACCTGCTCCCGGAAGAACTTTCAAGGCAGGATGAAGGCAGCGCGGAAGGGATTCCGGTACGCGGCATAATTGCAGCGGGATATTTGCAGGAGGCTGTTGAAGCTAATCTTGGGAAAATAACGCTGCAGCACCTGCTACCCGGCCTTGACAAAATCTATGCTCTTCGCGTGAGCGGCTACAGTATGCGGGATACCGGCGTTATGGACGGAGATTTCGTACTCCTCATGGATGATGATGTGAAAGACGGAGATATTGGCGCCGTACTCTACAACGGCGAAACAAGCCTTAAAAGAATTTATTACGGCCCCAACGGGCTGCGCCTTGAACCGGCCAACGATGCCTACAGCAACATCATGATTGAGCCTGATATTTTCGAAGAAGTGCGCATTTTGGGTAAATACATCGGGCATGTAAACCGCTCAGGCTTTTACCGGCAGCGGCCTGACTGATACAGCCACCGCTTTTGACAGCCCTTCGCCTTTGGCCTTATCTTTGCTTAAGAAGAAGCAAACATCGTTTAAATCCTGATCTCTTAACCAACGAATATGGCCGATTACGAATTAAAAGACATCCGCACTGACATCCTCGAGCCCAGCCAGACTGTTCCGGTAGTACTCGATTTTTGGGCGCCCTGGTGCGGACCCTGCCGAACTCTTGGTCCGGTTCTTGAAAAACTTGCCGCCAAGGCAAACGGCAAATGGAAATTTGTGAAGGTGAATGTTGATGCGCCCGAAAACCAGCAGATAGCGGCTCAGTTTCAAATCCGAAGCATCCCCGCTGTGAGGATGCTATTTCAGGGCAAGCTGCTGGGATCCTTTGAAGGTTCCCTTTCCGAAGCACAGGTAAAACAGTGGCTCAGCGAAAACCTGCCCGATACCGGCGAAGAAGAAGCTGAGGAAGACGACCTGAACACCGCCAAACTGATCGAAACCGGCAACCGTGAAGCTGCGCTCGCCCTGGCAAAACAGATTTACGATAAAGACCAAAAAGACCACAGCGCCATTACCGATCTCGCCATGCTGCTGCTTCCTGACGACATCCCAACCGCAGAAAAGCTTCTGGCTGCCGTAGCTGACTCAGGCAAATTCGAGATTGAGCGGGAAAGCCTTCAAACCCTGAAAGCCCTTCAGGATATTGCTACAGGCAAAACCGGGATCTCCGGTTCCGGCAAGGCTGCTGAGCAGTACAAAGTAGGGGCCGCAGCGCTGTTTGCCCATGATTACGATCAGGCGCTCGAAAATTTCATCAGCGTGCTGATGACCGACCGAAGCTTCGAAGACGACGGTGCCCGCAAAGCCTGCGTTGCAGTTTTCAAACTGCTTACCGATGCGCATCCTTCAGCGAAGAAGTACCGCCGCCGCTTTTCAATGGCACTTTACTAAGCTTTACTGGCTCCGAAACAGTCGCGTCAATTAAACAAAAAAGCCCGGCATGCCGGGCTTTTTTGTTAGAGCGTTTCACCGCAGGTGAACGCAAGGATTACTTTATTACTGCTGGCAGCGCCTTGTTATCAACAAACTTATGTTCCGGATTGCGCTCAATTTTGAGAGAAGCAGACTTCACCGCATCATGCAGCTGTCCGTTTTTGATCCAGGCACGGCCGCCGTCGAGCCGCAGGCGGCGTTTATTTTTCATGGCCATAGCCTGCTTATGCAGATCGGGTAAACTCATGGTAAATCAGAAGATTAAGATGTTGGTTGTAATTAATATGCCATAAATATACCCAAAATCAATGAATCGAAAGGCTTCAAAAAGAAATGCCTGACCGGGTTTAGGCTGCTTTTTCATATATAGCAAAACCGCAATGGCATGCCTTAAGCGTAAAGCCGCAGGCTTCACGCAGGTCTGTACCAGAGCACTGATATAAAATAAGGTTGTTACGCATTCATTTTGATAATGACCTGTAGAGTTATTATATTTGCAAGCTAATCAGAAAACCACCCACAGAATTTTTCCATCATGTTCGCAATTGTCCAAATTGGCGGTCATCAGTACAAAGTAAGAGCAAACGATACCATTTTTGTGGATCGCCTTGCAGAAGATGCGGAAGCATCTGTTTCTTTTGACAAAGTACTGCTCGTCTCCAACGAAGCCGACGTTACCGTTGGTGCTCCCGTTGTTGAGTCGGCCAAAATTGAAGCTACTGTTGAAAAGCACCTCAAAGGCGATAAAGTTATTGTTTTCAAGAAGAAACGCCGCAAAGGGTACCAAAAAAGCAACGGTCACCGCCAGCATCTCACCCAGTTAACCATCAACTCCATTACGGTTTAACTCTTAATACCTCACTAAAATGGCTCATAAGAAAGGTCAAGGCTCCAGTAGAAACGGCCGCGATTCAGAAAGCAAACGACTTGGTGTCAAGAAGTTTGGTGGTCAGTTTGTTCAGGCCGGCAACATCATTATTCGTCAGCGCGGTACCAAAGTACATCCGGGCGAAAATGTTGGTCTCGGCAAAGATTACACCATTTTTGCAACTGCACCGGGCACGGTTGAGTTCAAAACCGGCCGTAACAACCGCAAATTCGTTTCGGTTGTAGCAGTGTCTTAAAAAGCCTACCGGTTTTTTGACAGCCTGCCAGTTCTGAAAAAATCTTAAAAGCCCCTTACCGTTCAGGTTTGGGGCTTTTCCCGTATGTGCCATTTTCACGCTTAATGTGCTTATTCCATGAGAAATATTAAAATACCCGGCCTCGCCCAAACGCAGTCCATCAACTCGGTTTACTGTATTGGGCGAAATTATGCGGAACATGCCAAAGAACTCAACAATCCGATTCCGGCCCTGCCGGTTGTTTTCACCAAGCCCGTTACAGCCATTACTTTTGACGGCGGGGAAATCATCATTCCCAAAAACCTCACCCGCGACGTTCATCATGAAGCGGAAATGGTTGTCAGTATTGGCCGAACAGGCCGGTTCGTTCCGGAATCAGAGGCTATGAGCTACATCTCGGGTTACGCCATCGGCATCGATGTTACGGCCCGCGATCTGCAATCGGCGCTAAAAGCAAAAGCACACCCATGGACGCTCGCTAAAGGCATGGATACCTTCGCCCCCATCGGCAATTTCGCGGAAGCTTCCGTCGTAGAAGACCCGGCAGACCTGAGCATCTCTCTGTTTGTTAACGGCGAACGGCGGCAGCACGGCAATACTTCTGACATGATTTTCAGCCTGCCCGCGCTCATCAGCTTTCTTTCTCAATATGTTACCCTCCACAAGGGCGACCTGATTTTCACAGGTACACCGGAGGGCGTAGGCCCTCTGATACACGGCGACAAAGTGAGCGCAATGTTAGGGAAAAATTTAAGCAGCTTACGCCTCACTGTTCGGGAAATCTAAGGCTTCTGCAGTATATTTCAGGCCTGCATCCGTTAGGTTTGCGGGCCTTTTTTTTAGGGTGATGTGCTTCCGGCCCCTAAACTTTACAGCAGCCCTTAAACCAGCTTTTTTTCACCGCGCCACAGGATGCCCTTCTACCCCATTCAGCCCTAAACAGCATTTCCGCACTCATGCGCATGGCTTCCCGCAGACTTTCATCAGGATTCATTTGTTTCATTCTTGCCTATTTTTCCCTCATTCCTCAGGTTTCAGTAGCTCAGGAACTTCGTTTTCCTGAATTTATTGACAGCAACGCTGTTTTTTTATGGCCTACCAATGCCAGTGATTACTTCTCCGCCACATTTGCCGAGACACGTTCTGCCCATTTCCACGCTGCAGCCGATATCGGAACCTGGGGCAGGGAAGGCTTCGAAGTGTATGCCACCCGCGACGCACTGCTTTACCGTGTAGGCATTAGTCCGCACGGATACGGTAACGTGATCTACCTGCAACACGACGACGGCAGCTTTTCGGTGTATGCCCACCTGCAGGATTTCGAGCCGGGCATACGTGAGCTGGTCGATTCCTACCGTTTTCAGACCTACCGCCATTCTTTCGATAAAATTGTAGCCGACTACGGTATCCGTTTCAAACAGGGGGATTTGATCGGCGTTTCCGGCTCAACGGGCATCGGGCCGCCACACCTGCATTTTGAGCTGCGCTCCCCCTGGAACGACGCCTACAACCCTAAACTTGTCGGTATCGACATTGCCGACAATGTGCCCCCTACTTTTTCCGGGCTTGCCGTGCTGCCCATAAGTGCCGATGCACTCGTTAATGGTAGCAAGGAAACCCGCACCCTCAGCCCCACCCGGCGCGGAAACACCTTCGACTTCGGCCGCGTGAGTGCAGAAGGAACCATAGGCCTTGCGGTAAACGCCAGTGACCGATCCGACAACGGGCGTAACGTTTACGCAGTTTACGAACTCCAAATGCGGGTAAACGGGCAGCTGCTGTTCCACTCGCGGGCAGACAGTTTCCCGATGGCTGAAGGCCGGCAGATGCTGATCGATCGCGTTTATCCTCTGTTGTTACAACGGCGCGGGGGTTTTCAGCGGCTGCATATTTTGCCTGGAAATACCCTGCCCTTTTACAACCGCAGCCTGGGCGACGGCAGCCTCCGCCTCGAACCCGGTCGGCATTCAGTTGAAATTACCGCGCTCGATTACAGCGGTAACCGGGCCCGTGCCACCCTCCAAATAGATGTACCCGAAACCCCGCGCCTTGAGCCCCCTGCGCAACAGCTGGCCTTCAAAGCTGCAGCGGCAATAAATCCCAAACCGGTTTTGAACGGCAGCGAATCCCGTTTTGAACCACACCGGAGTTTTGAGTGGTCCGCCAGCTGGATTCGCCCCCGGGGCAATCCCGGCAAAACAATAAGCTTGCGGGAAGACGGCAGGTTCAATGCGCCTCAGCGTACCTATACGGCTATGATGCCGGTTCAGGCCGCTACCCTGCAGGGTGAAACCGTGAGCATAAGCACCGGCGAGGGCTATCACTTCAGGCTGCATCAAATCCGGCGGGAGGCCCGTACCACGCTGCGTTTTCCTGCCTACCGTATGGTGCTGCACTTCCCGCCCGGTGCCGCTTTCGATACCACCTACATCCACGCAACCCGATTCGCACGCAACGGCCGGGATTTCGTACGCATCTCCCCCGAGGAGGTCCCCATGCGGGCACCCTTTCAGGCCATGATCACCCTGCCTGATTCCCTGCGCGGCAACCCGCAGATCGGGCTTTACTTTGTGGATGAGCGACGCAACCGCGAAGTTGCTGTAAACAACACCCGCGTTGAAGGCAATCAGCTCATCGCAAACCTGAACGGCTTCGGGCTTTACGTAATCCGCCCCGACACTACAGCGCCTTCCGTAACACGCCCCCGCTTGTGGCAGCGAAGTTCTGACCGGCGCTGGTTTGTGAGTGTTCGCGCAGTTGATCTGGAGTCGGGCATTGACTTCAACCGTGTTCATTTTGAGGTCAACGGTGTGCGCGGTATCGCAGAGTACGACCCGTTCAGCCACACCCTGCGCTACCATCGCCCGGATTTCAGCCCGCAGCGGGGTATCAACACCGTGTTAATACGCGTGCCCGATCATGCCGGAAATGTGAGCGAACATACTTTTGAGCTGAACCGTTAGCACAAACCGCTGCCCGAATACAGGCTATACTATATATAAGCTATAGCGCTGATTTCTACCCGTGCATTTTTGGGCAGTGTTTTCACTGCGACCGTTTCCCTTGCAGGCGGGTTTGCCCCGAAACAGGAACCGTAAATTTCATTAACCTGCGCAAAATCGCCCATATCAGCCAGAAAAATAGTGCAACGCAGCACTTTGTCAAAAGAGCTGCCGCCGGCCTCAAGCAGTGCCTGCAAGTTGGTCATCACCTGCCGGGCCTGGGTCGCGGTATCCTCTCCGGCGAACTCACCTGTGCCGGGAATAAGCCCGATTTGCCCGGAGGTGTACATCATTCCGTTGAACACAGTTGCCTGCGAATAAGGCCCGATAGCTGCAGGAGCCATGCCGGTATTTACAATCGTATGGTTCATCATAATTTTTTTTATCAGTTAAAATGGCAGGAAAACAGGCGTGGCCTGCGTTAATTGAAAACAATGTGTATTCTGTTCAAACCATGCAGGATGTCAAGTGGTACACGCAAGCTCAAATTATGCCTAAACAAGCGGAAACCCTTCCGCTTGTTGCTTAAAGATAATGGTACGCTTATCTTCGACGACGTACCAAAATTTGACTTTATTCAAATATTTAAACTGCAAATTATGAAAGTTTCCGTGAAATTAATGGTCGTTGCCGCGCTTCTTGGCTCCATTCTTATTGCCTGCGCAAGCGACCCCAACATTGAGTCTGCCAAACTGAGCCTCCGTAACGCTGATTTCCAGGGCGTTCTTGACTCAGCCGAGCGTGCCCTCGAAGAAAATCCCGAAAATGCTGATGCATTTTACTACAAAGGAGCTGCATGGCTGGAAATTGCCGAAGAGCAGCCCGTTGATCAGCGACGTGACGCCCTTCAAAGTGCCCGTGAAAGCATGGTCCGCGCCGACGAACTCTTCCGTGCTCAGGAAATCAGCTCAAACGAAGCGCAGACTGCGATTCCGCTGCTGGTGAACCGCTGGCGTGATGAGTACTCCCAGGGAATCGGCGGCATCGACTTTGAAGGCGACAACCCGCCAGAAGTACTTCAGCTTGCCATTCAGCATGTGTACAATGCACACACTGTAATGCCTGACAGCACTATGAACCTCGACGCTCTGGCCGAACTCTATTTTATGTCAGACGACCTCGACAATGCTGCAAAATACATGCGTGAGGCCATTGAACATGCTGATGAAGCTGACCTCTCCCGCTATCAGCGCCTCACCTATTTTTTCATGCTTCAGGAAAACAACGAAGGAACCCTTGAAGTGCTTGAAATGGCTGCACAAGTTTTCCCTGACGAAATTTTCTTTGTTCAGGAGCAGGCCAATATCTACTTCCGTACCGGTCAGAACGACAAGGCCATGCAGGTTCTCGAAGATCTCATTGCCCGTGATGAAAGCAACGCACAGTACCGCCTTGTATTCGGTTCACAGATTTATCAGGAATATCTGAACCTCACTCAGGAAGTAGCCGGCCTTTATGATGAGCTTTTCGACCTGAACCAGCAGTTCCGTGAACTCGCCCGCCAAAGCCGCCCGAACCAGCAGCGTGTTAGCGAAGTTGAGGGTCAGATTAATGCCGTTCAGGATAAGATCCGTGAATTAGACTTACAGCGTTTTGACATTGCCGACCGGGCCGAAGAGCAACTGATGATCTCCTTTGAATTAGAACCCAACGAGCCGAACACTACTTACACCCTGGGCGCGATCAACGAAAACCGCGGTCTTGCACTGGTTGATCAGATCAACAACCTGTTCGATGACAGTATGGATTTCAGCGACATGGAACGCCGTGCCATGGATTACTTCCGCGCTGCTCTTCCCTTCTACGAAAAAACTGCCGAACTCGAACCCGAAGAAGTTGATAACTGGATGAAGCTTTTCCAGCTCTACACCCGCCTCGGTATGCAGGATGACGCTGAAAGAGCTGCTGAACGCGCAGGTTTCTGATTGATCCGTTTTTTTGTTTATACACTACCTCTGTTCACACTCACTTACCCCTTAACGTGAATATCACTTTCTCATTCACCCGAATGGCTGCCCTTGTGGTAGCCTTCGGGTTTCTTTTTGCCTGTTCTTCAACCTCTCATTTTGAGCGGGCTGAAGCTCTTCGGGCCGAAAATAACCTCACAGAAGCCCTCCGCGCAGCCAATCAGGCCGCAGTAAATGATCCGAACAATGCGGAGATTCACCTTTTCAAGGCCGAAATTATAGCCGAAATCTCCCAAAACTATTCACCAAAAGACCGGCTCCAACTCTACACAGATATGGTTCGCTCGTTTGAGGATGCCCGGAATGCCGCATCCGATGAAGAGCTCGAAGCGGTAAACAACCGGATTAACGACCTCATCCATGAGCGTTTACAGGTTGAAGATCACGGTGCCCAAACCATTCTTAACTCTTCAGAAACGCTCGATGAAGAAAACAGAGGGGCCGCAATCGCACACCTGGAAAACAGCCGCGTGCTGTCCCCTGATGATAACCGCATATACGAAACCCTGTTCGAGCTGTATTACGAAATGAACCATCTCGAAGCCGCAGCTGCAACACTCTCGCGCATGTACGACCGGGGTTTTGCCTCATCCCGGCAAATCGCCTCACTCGGCTTCATTTACTATCAAATCGGTGACTATGAGAAGGCACTGCCCTTCCTCAGCCGCTCCTGGAACGACGGTGCCGGCCTCATCAATTCCGGCCGGGGGCTGGCCAACAGCCTGATGAAGCTTGACCGCCGCGACGAAGCCGCCGAAATCCTGGAACGCCTCAGCCGCATAGACGGCCAAACCGTTGAGAGCAAACTTGCCTACGGCCGCGTACTGGCCGAAACAGGTTTTCTTCAGCTTCAGGAGGTACTCGCCAGTGCTGCAGGCAGTGAGCAGGCCCGCGAGCTTTACAGTGCAGCTATGGAGACCTTCAGCCGTGCCGAGGTCGAGCTTGATGCCGCCTATACCCTGAACCAGGATCATCTGCTCGCCAATAAAACCTTCGGCCTGTACCACCGGAACCTGGCTTTTATGCTGCGTGAGGTTTACAGCATGCACCCCGGGCTTTCAGGTACCGAGCGGATGCAGCAGCTGGAGGAACACTTCTATCAAAGCCTTACCTATCTCGAGTTTGTAACCGAACAGCGCCCGAACGATGCCGAAACCTGGGCTGCAATGGCTCAGGTGTACGACGCTCTCGAAATGTTTGAAGAAGCCGAACAGGCCCGTTCCAAAGCCGGCACCCTTTAAATCGCCCCGGTTTTTTATCCGCGTCCGTTTTCGCACAGGCCCGCAGCTGTAAGTTCAGTGCGGGCCTGTCTTTTTTAAAAGGGTGATGCGCTCACAGCCCGGCAACAATATCATTTCACATTATTAAATAGAAGCCTTGCCGGGCGCTTTGTATCTTTGAAGGAAGGTAAAAAGCGCTTTCAACAGGGCTGATGCCCTCAGAAATCCACCAAGGCTTCCTCTTCAATTCCCAACGCATGAAATTCAATTCTAAAGTTATTCACGCGGGTCAGGCACCGGAAGAAACTTCCGGCGCGGTGATGCCGCCCATTTTCCAGACCTCCACCTACGCGCAGCAGGCCCCTGACGTACACAAGGGCTACGACTATGCGCGGGTCGGCAACCCGACCCGTACCGCCCTTGAGAAGCTCATCGCCGGTATCGAAGAAGCCGAAGCCTGTGCCGCATTCGCCAGCGGCTGCGCCGCTATGGATGCCCTCATGAAAATGCTGCGCCCCGGCGACCATGTGGTGGCCTCCAACGATCTGTATGGCGGCACCTACCGGCTGTTCACACAGGTATTTGCGCCGTTCGGCATTGAATATTCGTTTGTGGATATGACGCGCACCGAAAACGTGGAAGCCGCCCTCCGCCCGCAAACCAAGATGCTGTGGATCGAAACCCCGACCAATCCGCTGCTCAACATCGTGGATATCAGCGCGCTCACCGGTATCGCCAAACCGAAGGGCATCCTCACCGTGGTGGATAACACCTTCGCCTCGCCCTACCTGCAGCAGCCGCTGCTGCTCGGCGCCGATGCCGTTCTGCATTCCACCACAAAATATCTCGGGGGCCACTCCGATGTTATCGGCGGGGCTGTGGCCACATCCCACAAAGCCATCCTCGAAAACCTGCGTTTTCAGGTAAAATGCACCGGGGCCGTTCCCGGCCCTATGGACTGCTACCTTACCCTGCGCGGCATCAAGACGCTTTCCGTGCGTGTTGAGCGCAGCTGCGACAACGCCCGCAAGGTGGCGCACTACCTCCGGGAGCATCCGCTGGTTAAAGATGTGCGGTACCCCGGCTTTGAGGACCACCCCGGCCACGAAACTGCCAAAAAGCAGATGAAGGATTTCGGAGGCATGGTTTCCTTCACCCTGAAGCAGGACGACATCCCGAGCGCACATTTGTTCATGCAGCACACCCGGCTGTTCACCCTGGCTGAGAGCCTCGGCGGCGTGGAGTCGCTCATCAGCCATCCGGCGAGTATGACACACGGCTCCATTCCGGCAGAGGTGCGGCACAAAGCCGGCCTCAACGACTCCCTCATCCGGCTCTCCTGCGGCATTGAAGACGGCGATGACCTCGTCGAAGACCTCGGAAATGCCTTCAATGCCCTTACGTAAGCAGCTCCAACCTACCCTGACCCGACCTCATGAGCGACCCCGAACCCGGCACATCTCCGGCTTACTCAGCGCCCCGGCTCCTCGGATTTTTTGCCGGCACACTGATGCTGCTTTTTGCAGCCGGCTGCTGGAATCCGTTCGCGCCCGGCCTCGGGGAAGGCGACGGTGCCGACGGGCTGCTCGGCGATCCCTCAACGATTGAGGGATTCTTCACCCGCTTCCAAAACGCGTATCAGCTGCGGGATACAACCCTGTACGGTCCGCTCATTGCGCGGGATTTCGTGTTCACCTTCCGGGATTACGACAACAATGTGGACATCAGCTGGGGGCGCAACGAAGAGATGAACAGCACCTACCGGCTGTTCATCAACAGTCAGGATATCCGGATCCGCTGGAACAACATCCTCTCGCAGGATATCAACGCCGAGCGCACCCGGAGTCAGGTCATCCGGCGCTTCGACCTCACCGTGGCACTCGAAGCTTCAGACCTGATCCGCACCGATGGTGCCGTAAATTTTGTACTTGAACGGCCCGATTCGACCGAAAACTGGCAGCTCCGCTCCTGGCGGGACGAATCTGACCTTTAGAGAAATTATTACTATTTGATTGACTCCGAAAACAATTCATAAACCCTAAAAAGAAACCACTGTTATTATGAAAAATGTAGTGATTGTTGGTGCCTACCGCACCCCGATCGGATCCTTCGGTGGAAGCCTCGCCTCCTTCACAGCGCCGGAACTCGGCGCGGCAGCCATCACCGGACTGCTCAAAAAAACAAACTGTAAACCCAACGATGTGCAGGAAGTAATCATGGGCTGTGTGCTCACGGCCGGCGTTGGTCAGGCCCCTGCGCGTCAGGCCGCGCTGAAAGCGGGCCTCGGCTACGACACCCCCTGCACCACCGTCAACAAAGTGTGCGCCTCCGGCATGAAAGCCGTGATGATGGCGGTAAACCAAATACAGACCGGCGAAGCCGATGTAATTGTGGCCGGCGGTATGGAAAGCATGAGCAACGTGCCCTACTACCTGCCGCAGCAGCGCTACGGTGCCAAACTCGGCCACGTGCAGGCGCAGGACGGCATCATCAAAGACGGCCTGTGGGATGTGTACAAAGATTTCCACATGGGCAATGCCGCCGAAATCACTGCAAAAGAGATGAACATCAGCCGCGAAGATCAGGATGCCTTCGCCACCAGCTCCTACAAGCGGGCGCAGAAAGCCACCGCGGAAGGCTGGTTTAAGGATGAAATCATCCCCATCAACGTGAAAGACCGCAAAGGGAACGTCACCAAAATTGAGGAAGATGAAGAAGTAAACCGCGTCAATTTCGATAAACTGCCGGGCCTTCGGCCGGTTTTCCAGAAAGACGGCACCATCACGGCGGCCAATGCGAGCTCCATCAACGACGGCGCCGCGGCCCTGCTCGTGATGAGCGAGGAAAAAGCAGCTGAGCTCGGCCTCACCCCGATTGCACGCATCACCGGGCAGGCAAGTGCCGGCAAAGAGCCCGAGTGGTTCACCATTGCCCCGGCAGATGCCATCCCGCGTGCGCTCAAACGCGCCGGCCGCACCGCTGAGGAAATCGACCTGTTTGAGATCAACGAAGCCTTCTCGGTTGTATCCATCGCCAACAATCAGCTGCTCAAACTCGACCCGGAGAAAGTGAACATTCACGGCGGCGCGGTCAGCATTGGTCACCCGATCGGCTGCTCCGGTGCGCGCATCATCGTTAGCCTGCTGCACGCCCTCAAGCGTACCGGCGGCAAAACCGGCTGTGCGGGCATCTGCAACGGCGGCGGCGGTGCATCCGCGCTTGTGGTCGAAATGATCTGACATCTTTGATGCACTAACAATCTGATTCAGGCCTTCATCCCAAACCGGGATGAAGGCCTGATTGTGATATTGCAAAAATAAATTGTGTACTGCGGAACCCGAAACGGGGCTGTGGGGTATATCCTAAGTCCGTTTGCTTATGAAAGCGGGTACAGGTATTTTAGCCCCTCCTTAATATCTCATCAAAAGATCCGTAATATCGCACAATACGCTACTGATTCTTAGTTTTGACATCGCCTGGCGCAGTTTAAGCCTGTACCGGCATACGTCTTTTTCCAGTTCAACCAGCCCAGTTTTGAAACACGTGCATCTGATATTCCGCGTATTCTGTCTGTTTCTTTTGATGCTAACAGCCGCAAATGCAGCTCAGGCCCAGCATTTGCAGGTTATTCAGGCTACATCCGAATTCACGGATTATGCTTTCACCAACGACAGTCTGCGCGTTTTTTCGCCCGCTTTTCTCGATATCCCCTATCGCGACGGCGAGTTCCGCTACCGCATTCTTGAACAGGATATTGTGCGCACACGTGCACCGCGCCTTTCTTCTGCTGAAGCGCAGCACGGCTCTGAAGAGGATATCTTCACCCTGATACCCAATAGCCGTGTGCCCCTCGCGCAGACTTCTGCACCCCGGGAGATCCGCAAACAGTACCGCTCAGCGCTGCAGCTGAACCTCGCCCGGCGGGATGCCGCACAGCCCGATTATTTTCTCGTAACCCGCAGCCTGCGTGTACGCGTGTACAACGATCAGACCTGGACCCCGCAGGCTGTAGCTGCTTACGAACGCCTGTCGCAGCGCATCCAAAATGAGGGAAATCATCCGCTTAGCTCCGGCACCTGGTATCAGATTCCTGTTTCACGTAACGGCATTTACCGGCTCGACCGCAGCTACCTTCGCGAGCTGGGTATCAATACCGAAGCCATCGATCCGCGTAACATACAGCTTTGGGGCACACCCGGCTTTGAGCTCCCGCTGCCCAATGCTGATCCGCGGCCGGGCTTCGCGCAGATTCCCATCCTTGTAGAAGGCGAAAACGACGGTAGTTTTGGTGCGAACGATGCCGTAATTTTTTATGGCAATGAAGTAAATGAGCGTATTTTCGACCCCTCATCCCGCAGCTGGAGCCACAACACGCACGCCTTCGCCACCACAAACTTCGTTTACCTGACCGTTGGCAATGAGCGCGGCATGCGGCTCAGCCCGTTTCAGGCACAGGGTGGTATTTCGCAGGAAATCGACCGCTTCCGTGATTTTATTTTTATTGAGGATGAGCTTTATATGCCCGAATCGCAGCAGCGCTCCGGCACCCTTTGGTTTGGTCAGCTTTTCACCCCGGAATTCAGCAATCAGGTTATTGTGCGCGACACGCTGCCCGGCTTCATTGCCAACAGCAGTATCGAATTTAACGCCCGAATGGCCGGGCGCTCCCGCTCGCTCATGACCTTTGAATTCAGCCACGACAACAGCGTTTTCGGAACCGTTAACATTGCTCCGATTAACGATTTGAGTTCTTCAACCGGGCGGGCGGCAAACGTAACCAATGTGGTGCGTCAGCTAAATAATATCAGCCTGACCAACAATCAGCTTGAGATCCGGGCGCGCTTCCTCACCAATACGCCGGAATCGAGGGGCTGGGTTGATTTCATCAATATCCGTGCAGAACGGCTGCTGACGCCAAAAAACGGCATCCTCCATTTTTTTTCCCCTGACCTTTCGACCTCTACTACGCAGCTCGCCCGTTACAGCTTTACCGGCTTCACATCCCGACCGCTGGTGATGGATATAACCAACCCCGTAAATCCGGTGCTGATCCCCGCTGAGGGCAGCGGCAACAACTGGTCGGTGCGCTATTTCTACAATGCGGGCCGCAAGCTTATTGCCGCAACCCGGTTTTACACCCCGGCACCCGGCACAGCTGTTGAAAATCAAAACCTGAGGGGCATCAACTTCTTCCCCGATTACATCATTGTAACCGACGAACGCCTGCTCGAGCCCGCACAGCGTCTGGCCGATTACCGCGCGTCCCGCAATGGCCTGAGCCCGCTTATTGTAACCCAAAACCAGATTTTCCACGAATTCAGCGGCGGTGTTCCCGACCCGGTTGCCATCCGCGACTTCATGAAATTCCTCTACGACCGCGCCGGCCTCAACGACGACCTGATGCCCCGCTACCTCATGCTGTTCGGAAACGCAACTTTCGATTACAAAGGCATTGAGGATTCTCCGGTTGAGAATCTCGTATTTAATTTTCAGCACTACGTTGATCTCGACAACCTTTCCCGTACGGGCACCTACGGCAGCGATGATTTCTTTGGTTTTCTGGGGGATGATGAAGGCTCCTGGCTGGCAAGCGACCGTAACAACCGCCTCGATATCGAAATTGGCAGGCTACCCGTAGTTACGGCTCAGCAAGCAAACATCATACTCGATAAAATTGAAGCTTTTGAAAGCCTTGATCAGGCCGGCGACTGGCGCACGCTGTTTACCTTCACCGCCGATGACAACCTTAACAGCAACAACAACGACCGCGACCTGCACACCTACAATGCGGATTTTGTTGCTGAAGCCATTGATGAAGACGCGACCGGCATACGGGTACGCAAGCTGTATCAGTTCAGCTTCCCGCTGGAAAATACGCCGGCAGGCCGCCGGGTACCACAGGGTACCAATGCACTGGTGAATCAGATCAATGCCGGAACACTCACCCTGCATTTTTCGGGTCACGGGGCAGAACAGGTGCTCACTCAGCAACGCCTTTTTCAATCATCTGATATTCCGCGGCTTACCAACCGCAGCCGGCCCATGATTATGGTTACCGCAACCTGCTCTTTCGGCCGTTACGACGATAATGTTGATTTTTCCGGGGCAGAAAAACTCATGCTTCACGACAACGGCGGCTCGGTCGCTGCCATGACAACCTCCCGCGTAGTATTTACAAGCTCAAGCCCGAATGAGAGTCAGGATAACAATTTCGCGCTGCACATCGAGCTTACCCGCCAAATGGTGATGCGCAACCCCGACGGCAGCAACCGCACCATAGGCGATGTGTACCGAAGCACCAAAAACTTCATCCTTGCCAACAACGAAGCGGCCAACCGCAACAGCATCAATAACAGGAAATTTGTACTGCTCGGCGACCCGGCCATGTCGATGGGGCTTCCGGAACAGCAGATGCAGATCACGGCCATCAACGGGCTGCCGGTTAGCGGCAGCAACCCGCCGCTTCAGCTGCGCTCCCTCGACCGGGTAACGGTTGAAGGCAAGGTGCTTGGCACTGGCGGCACTGCCGATTCGGGCTTCAACGGTGAGGGCATCCTCCGCGTATTTGATGCCTCCCGCCTCGAACTGCTTCCCAACCCCGATGTAACCTGTAACCTGCTCACCGACTGCGGCTTCCGCGTTCAAAACGACATCCTGTTCAACGGCCGGGTGAGCATCACCAACGGGCAGTTCAGCACGGAATTCATCATCCCCAAAGACATCGCCTACTCTGACTCACTCGCCCGAATTCACGTGTACGGCATCAACCCCGGGATTTCGGATGCTGTTGGCTCATTTTCCAATTTCTTCCTCAACGGCATCAACCCTGATGCACAAAACACTTTTGAAGGGCCGCAGCT
Source organism: Cyclonatronum sp. (assembly GCF_022565315.1). NCBI lineage: Bacteria > Pseudomonadati > Balneolota > Balneolia > Balneolales > Cyclonatronaceae > Cyclonatronum > Cyclonatronum sp. The sequence continues at coordinate 29,634 of NZ_JAIUMX010000020.1, forward strand.
CGATGCCTACCTCAACGACGATAGCTTCGCAAACGGCAGCCTCGTTAACAGAGACCCCGTTTTATTGGTAGATGTTTTCAGTGAAGGCGGCGTAAATACAACAGGGGCCGGCGTGGGCCATGAAATTATAGGCACGCTCCGAAACCTCGACCGGCCGCAGCAGGAGCATACCTTCATCCTCAACGAGTTTTACGCAAGCGCCCTCGACGACTTCACCCGCGGCCGCATCGAATACCCGCTCGATAATCTCGAAGACGGCTCATGGTCTCTGTACGTGCGGGCCTGGGACGTTTTCAACAATGTGGGCGAAACTGAAATTTTCTTTGACGTTAGCGGCGGCAATGACCTCGCCATCCGCAATGTGTACAACTATCCCAACCCGATGCACAACTTCACACGCTTTGCCTTCGAGCACAATCAGGCAGTGGGTCAGCCGCTGGATGTTTTCATCCGCGTGTACACGCTCAGCGGCAGGCCGGTTGCACAAATCAGGGAAAGCCGCATCGCCAACGGTAACCTGGAAATGTTTGAGTGGAACGGCCGCGACGACGACAATAACCGTCTTGCAGCGGGCACCTACCTCTACCATGTACGGGTTAGAACAGACGGCCCGAACGGCCGGCAAACGCAAGAACATATCGAGCGTCTGGTAATTATTCGTTAGTTTGCAGCGTTACAGCTGAATGATTGTTCCAACCAAAAAGCTTTCCATCTGATCTCACCAACAAAACCGAAAATTTCCAAGCCTATCGCCTGAGCACTACTGCATTTTCATTCATCACCCTCTATTCATTCACATCTCTATGAAGAAAATTTCAACCTCTCTTTTTGCTGCTTTTGTATTGCTGGTAGCCGGCGCCGGTCATTCGATCGCTCAGGTAGGCATCACAGCTGTACCTTTCATGCAAATTGAACCCGACTCCCGCACACCGGGCATGGGTAACGCAGGCGTTGCCATTGCCGATAATGCCTCAGCCGTATTCTGGAATCCTGCCGGTCTTGCCTTTCAGGAGCCGGAAACTCAGATCGCCCTTACCTACGCCAACTGGCTGCCGAATTTCAACACCGACCTTTTCTACAACTATCTGGTCGGCAAAACCTACATCGAAGGCATCGGTACCATAGGCGGGCACATCACCTATCTCAACCTCGGCGAGCAAATTCAGACCGATGAAATCGGCCGTGAGCTGCGCAGCTTTTCGAGCTATGAGCTGGCAACAGGCCTCAGCTACGGTTTCCGGCTGAACCAAAACTGGGCCATCGGTACCGGTTTCCGCTTCATCTACAGCCGCCTCACACCCAACATCGACGTTGGCGGGCAGACTGCCAAGGCCGGAACGAGTGTCGGCGTAGATGTTGCCGCACTTTACCGCAGCAACGAATTCGTTTTGTTCGACCGCACCTCCCGCTTCAGCGCCGGTGTGAACCTTTCCAACATCGGCCCTGCCATTCAGTACACCGATGATGCGCAGCGCGATCCGCTGCCAACCCTGCTTCGTGCCGGATTCGCCTACGATATCACTCTCGACAGCGACGGGTATAACACCCTCACATTTGCCGGGGACGTATCCAAAATCATGGCGCGTAACGATACCACAGGCCGCGCCATGGGCGTTGGTGAAGCCCTGTTCCGCTCATGGGATACCTACACCCGCTTCGACGGTCAGGATTTCGTGGAAGTACCCCTCGTTGAGCAGTTCATGTACGCAGTAGGTGTTGAGTACTGGTACAACCAGCAGTTCGCCATCCGTACCGGCTACTTCTACGAAGCCCCCAACAACGGCGACCGTCAGTTCATCACTTTCGGGGCAGGTCTGCGCTACAACATGTTCGGTGTCGACTTCAGCTACCTCTACACCATTCGGGAAGACCATCCGCTGGCAAACACCATCCGATTGTCGGTACTGCTTAATTTCTGACCTCCGGCCGCCTGCTATCTGCTTTTTTTTGAATGGTTTGGGGAAGGTAACGGTGGAAGGCATCACGCCCCCATGAAGTATCTCCGATTGTTCAGCACGCAGAGAAAACCGGTTCAGGCCTTTTTCTCCGAACTTACCGACCATATTTAACAAACCTCCATGTTTGTGAAGTCAACCTTTGGCAGAAGAATATCCCTTGCGGGTATTCTTCTGTTTTTTTTAGCCCCCTGTTTGTCCGCACAAACGCTGCCTTCAGCGGCTGAGCTTGCCGAACGCTTCCGGCCTTTTCAGGCACAGGCAGCAGCCCTTCAGGATGCTTTTCCGCAAAGCCAAACCCAAAACCTTGGCGAAGGCACCATTCACATACTCGCGGTAATGGTGGAGTTTGAGCCTGAGGAAAACCGCTTCACCTCCGGTAACGGCACCTTTGCGCTCGACTACCTCATGCGCGACGACATCACCATCGGGCCGCTGCCGCACGACCGCGGCTATTTTGAAGCACACCTTCAGTTTGCCCGCAACTACTTTCAGCAGGCCTCGGGCGGGCAGCTCGACATCGAATACACCGTGCTCCCGCAGGTGTACCGGCTCAGCAAACCCATGCGCGAGTACTCGCCCACCGGCCCCGACGACAGCCAAAACTTCCGCCTCGGCGACCTCTTCTACGACACCTGGACACTCGTCGCCAACTCGAACCTCCCCGACCTGAGCCACCTGCCGCAGGACCGCACCATGTTCGTGATTTTCCACGCGGGCGCTGGCCGCGACATCGAGCTTACAGGCACCACACTCGACAACACCCCGCAGGACATCCCCTCCGTATTTCTGAATCAGCGGGCGATTGAACGGCTCTCCTCCGCTGCAGGCCCAAATTTCAGCGGCATTCCGCTGCAGGACGGCCTTCGCGTAACCAACTCGGCCATTCTCCCCCAAACCCAAAGCCGCCGCGGCGAAGATGTAACCGGCGAAGAATTCGTACTCGAGCTCTCCATCAACGGCATTCTGGCGGCCAATATCGGCAGTTTTATCGGGCTGCCGGATTTATTCGACACCGAAACCGGTCGCTCAGGTATCGGGCAGTTCGGCCTGATGGACGGCGCCGGCATCTTCGCCTGGTACGGCCTCATCCCGCCACTGCCTTCTGCATGGGAACGTCAGTTTATGGGATGGGATACGCCCTTCGACATCAGCCTCAGCGCCGGCACCGCGTTTGAGCTTCCAGCCGTTTCTTTGGGTCAGCCGCAGCGCATTGCCCGGCACCGCATCTCCTCCGACGAATATTTTCTGGTTGAAAACCGGCACCGCGACCCCTTCGGCACCGGCGTTGCGCTCACCTTCCGCCTGCCCGACGGCAGTTTTGAAACCCGAAATTTCACCAACGAGGAAGAACGCTTCAGCCCCAACGATCAGCGCAAGTACAAAGAAATCCTCCCGGCCGGCGTGCTCGTGAATGTGAGCAACTTCGACTGGGCCGTACCCGGCGGCCTCGATATCGGTCAGGACGGGCAAAGCGGCACCGACGACGACCGCCTCCTCAACGGCGGCATGCTCATCTGGCACATCGATGAAGCGGTGATCCGCGCCCAAAAGCCCAACAACGCTATCAACAACAACCCGGCCCGCAGAGGTGTGGCCCTGCAGGAAGCCGACGGCGCGCAGGATATCGGCCGCCCCGCATTCGGCCTGAGCAACTTCTCGAGCGGCGGCCCCTTCGACTTCTGGTGGAGCGGCAACGATTTTACGGTGATCACCGCCTCCGGGCAACGCATTATCATTTATGAGAACCGCTTCGGCGACGACACCTTCCCCAACAACCGCAGCAATACCGGCAGCCCTTCCTTTTTCGAATTTTACGATTTCTCCGGTAATCTGCCCACCGCATCGTTCAGGGCAAGGCGCGCATCACCCGAAAATATCACCCTGCTGTTTGAAGGAAACCTCGGCAAAAGCACCGGCCTTTTCGACGGCAGGCACTACTCATGGCCGCGTGCACTCACGCTTTTTGAGCCGCCCAACGAGCAGGCGTTCCTCCTCATCCCTGACGATATTTCGGTGAGCGTTCTCCCGATCAGCGAAGAAGACGGCATCAACCTTTCTGAACGCTCAGAAATAGCACCCGGCACCGTAATGCCGTTGTACACCCAAACCACAGCCTCTGCCGCTCAAAACGCCGTGCTTTTGGTGTCGGAAGGCGACAGCGGCTTCACGGCCCGCTTTTTCCGCTATGAGCAGGAGCAGTTTTCCGCAAGCTGGGAAACGCCCTTACCCGAAGTTGCCGGAGGAAAGCCCTCGGGCATACAGCAGGGGCAGCTCATAGATCTCGACACAACGCCCGTACGGCTCACAGCGGCCGACGGCAGCCTGCAGCTCACAGAGGGCGGCTATCAGGAAAGCGTCTCTATCGGCTTCAAAGCCATCATCGAAAACGAAATACTGCGCACGAGCGACGGACGCATCACCCGCGACCTGCGCCGCGAGCCCTTTTTTACCCGGCGGTATGCAAGCATGGTGCAGGTTTCTGAAGATGCGGCACCTCAGCCGCTGCTCATCACCCAAACCGGTCTGCGGCTGATTGCCGCTGAAGAGCGCGATGATGTGGTGATTGCCGAAACCGAACTCTGGCCCGGCGTGAGCTGGCCGGCTCTGGTCGATTTCGATCAGGACGGCTCTCTCGATTTTCTTTTTGTTGATTTCGTGCAAAACCGCCTCGAAGCTCGCAACACCAACGGCGCCTACCTCTGGAACTTCCCCCTCGAAGCCCCGCGCGGTCAGCAGTTTTTGGGCACGCCCATTGTAGCGGACCTCACCGGCGACGGCCGCCCCGACCTGCTCGTGCCTGCCGCCGACAGCCTCTCCTACCTCATTCACGGCTTCGATAATGAACTCCGGCCCATTGACGGCTTCCCCCTTTATGTGGGATCCCTTTCGGAAGATGACCTCAAGCGCCCGCTTCAGCCGCTGCTTTCCGGCGACCGGCTCTACGCGCTCGGCCCCGGCGGCGACCTCAAAATCTGGCAGCTTGAGGGCATAGGTGAAATTTTCTGGCGCTCGGTGTACGGCAACAATCCTGAAAATAAAGTAAGCGGGCCGCAGCCTGAAACGGGCATCTCAGCCCCGGCATTCGGTCTGCTCAACAGCTCCGAAACCTACAACTGGCCCAACCCGGCAGGCAGCGAAACCTGGATCCGCTATCAGACTGAAACGGAGGCCGACATCACCATCACCGTTCTCAGCATGAGCGGTACCCGCCTGTTCGAGCAGCGTTTGCGCGCACGCGGCGGCACCCCGGAAGAAATCCGTATCGACACCTCCGGCTGGAGCAGCGGCGCCTACTACGCCCGCGTACGCGCCTCTGCCGACGGACGCGAAGAAACCAAGCTCATCCGTATCGCCGTGATTCGTTAGCCGCCCCCTCATCCCCGTTTTTTTATCCGCATGAACCGATCCCTCACCCGTTTTTCAACTCCCATCCTGCTGAGCCTGCTCATTCTGTTTTTGGGGATGGGTGCTCTTAACAGCCTTCAGGCGCAGCAGCGGCCCGCTTTTCTGACCTACCCGCACAACCACCTGGACTGGTACACCATCCGCAGCGATCATTTTCTGGTGCACTTTCAGGAAGGCAACGACCGGCCGGCACGGGTCATTTCCCGCATTGCGGAAGAAGTCTGGACCGAAATCACCACCCTCTACGACTACGAGCCCGACATCCCGCTGAGCATCGTACTCATCGACCGGGAAGACTACTCGAACGGGGCCGCATATTTTTTCGACAACAAGATTGAGATCTGGCTCCCCTCCCTCGATACGCCGTTCCGCGGCAGCAACAACTGGCTCCGGAACGTAATCACGCACGAATTTGTGCACATCGTGCAGATTCAGGCCTCCATGCGGGGCACCCGCACCCGGCCGATCACCTACCTGCAGTGGCTCTCCTACGAAAACGTGCGCCGCCCTGACGTGCTCTACGGCTACCCCTCAGGCATCATCAGCTTTCCGGTTTCGACCGTTAACGTGCCGGCCTGGTTTGCCGAAGGCACCGCGCAGTTCATGACCAACGATCTGCTCTACGACTACTGGGACAGCCACCGCGATATGATGCTGCGCACGCGCGTTCTCGACGGCACCGAGCTGGGGCTGGTCGAAAAAGGTCATTTTGCCTCCAAAAACAGCATGGAGCGCGAACTTTCGTACAATCAGGGCTTTGCCTTCACGCAGCACCTGGCCGACCGATTCGGCGAGCAGGTAATCGCCGACATCACCCGAGAGCTCCAAAACAGCCGCGACATCCGCAACGCCATGCGCCGCGCAACCGGCATACCCGGCGAAGAGCTCTACCAAAGCTGGGTTGACAGCCTGCGCACCGCCTACGCCGACTTCGCGGCCAACATCCGCGTAAGCCCCGCCGAGCCGGTTTACGATCTCGGCTTCATCAACATGCAGCCTGCCTTCACCCCCGACGGACGCGTTGCCTTCCTCAGCAATCAGTTCTTCGACTTTGCCCGTACCGCGCTGGTCGTTCTCGATGAAAACGGGAACACCCGCGAGCTTGCGGGTCCCGGCCGCGCAACGGCCGACCCGCAGGGCGGCGCTTTCCGGCACAGCTGCGGCATGTACTCCCGGCCGCTCATCAGCCGCATCAGCAGCGGCTACAGTTTCTCGCCCGACGGCGCGCAGGTTGCGTACAGCTTTATCGAGCAGAACCGCTTCGGCGAAACCTACGGCGACATCTACCTGCTCGACACCGAAACGAATCGCCGCACGCAGCTCACCCGCGACGCCCGCCTGCACGAACCCGCATGGTCGCCCGACGGCAGCCGCATCGCCGCGCTTCAGCTCACCGACGGCAGCCTGAACCTGGTCACCGTCCATCCCAAAACCGGCGATATCACCACGCTCAGCAGCTTCGCCCAAAGCGAACAGCTCTTCAACCCGGCCTGGTCGCCCGACGGCAGCCGCATTTTTGCCGCCAAAGGCGATCATCAGCGGGGCCGTTACATCGTGAGCTTCGACCCGCAAAATCCCGGCACGCACGAAGTTGTGCTGCAGCAGCCCGGCACCGATTTCCGCGATCCCTTCGTGAGCCCCGACGGCCGCCACCTCTACCTTGCCGCGGACTTCAACCATAAATTCGACATCTACCGCTTCGATCTCGAAAACGGGGGTCCACTCGTTCAGCTCACCGACGTCATCGGCGGAGCCTTCATGCCACATGTAAACGAAGCCGGCGCGCTGCTCTACTCCGAGTTTACCTCCACCGGCTACAAAATCCGCCGCGCAGATGTCGAAACCCTGCTCGCACACAACGCGAGCCACCGGCTGGCCGAACGCCCCGCTTTCGGACCGCAGCCGCGCGTACGCAATCTCAGCCCGCTCAACACCTTCAGCGACACCGACCTCGAGCCTTTTTCAGAGGAGCAGTACCAGCAGGTGAGGCGCGAGCCGCACGTATTTGAACTCGAAACCCGCGGTCAGCCCGACACCCGCGAGTTCATTTCGTACGAAGACACCTTCATCTCATTCAGCTTTCTGCCAACCATCCGCTTCGACAACTACTCGCAGGAATTCGGCCGCAACAGCTCCCTCGTAAAAGCCGGCAATTTCGGCGATCTGGGCCGCAACATCCTCCGCGATACAAAACTGGGCTTCTACATGAGCTCGCGGGAAATGCTCGACCGCCTCTCCCTGTTCGGCGGGCTGCTCGTAGGGCCTGCCTCCCGCGATGCAGAAACCGTGAATGATTTCTTTCGTCCCGGCCGGCTTGTCGATCTCGACCGCGACCTCTTCCTCATCGCCGAATACACCGGCCTGCCCTTCATAGAGCGGCACTGGTCGCCCACGGTCGAAATCGGGCTGTACAATTTGCGCCGCAACGTCAAAAATGGCCTCGAAATCGAAGAATTCCCCTGCACCGCCTGTCTGCCCGATACCACCGCCATCGACATCGCCTACGACATCTGGCAGGCGGAAATCAACCTCTACAGCAAGCTCAACCGCTTCAGCCTGGTGCAGCTGGGCTGGCACCACACGCCCTACCGCGTATCCACACAGTCGTTTTTCTCGAACGAATTCAACGACTTCGTGCCCGGCTCCACGGCGCGCTATTTCATCGGCAACACCCTCACCGCGGCCTACGTGGTAGATGCCTACCTGCCCTGGCGGCACGGCGACATCTCCCCGATCGGCTTCCGCGGGCACATCCGCTACAACTATCAGCCGGGCCGCCTGCTCGACCGCTACGAAATCCGCGACGGCACGCTCATCCCCGTGTACAACACCTACCGCAACCACTCCGTCGAGCTCGACGCCCGCTACGGCTTTTGGGGGCCGTTCAGCCGTGTAATGCAGCTGCGCACCCGCATGTTCACCTACTTCGACAACCCCGACGAGTACTTTTTCCTCGATTACATCGGCGGCTTCGACGGCATGCGCAGCTACCCTTTCTTCGCACTGGGCGGCAACCGCACCGCCTTCGCGCAGCTGTCGGTAATGCAGCCGCTGTTCACCAACATCAACCGGCAGCGGGGCGCCTTCACCCTCGATAAAGTCTTCGCCCGCTTCTTTGCGGAAACCGGCAACGGCTGGGGCGGCCCCCTCGATATCGGCGACAACCTCAAAACCGGCATCGGCGCCGAGCTGCGGATCAACATTCAGTCGTTCTACCTGTTCCCGAGCCGCTTTTTCATCAGCGGTGCCTACGGCCTCAATCAGTTCGACCTGCGCGTACCCGAAGGCTTCGTGAGCGCCGATCAGCGCGAAACCGTCCGTTTCGGCGGCGAAGTGCTCATTAACTTTGGCCTGCTCTTCGATTTCGAACTCTAACCCCCTGTTGAAACCGCCTATAATTTAGTAACGATGGATGATGAACGCCTTGCTCCTTACAGCACTCCGGCTGCGGCCATCCGCCACAGCGGCTCCGAAAAGCATCGCTTGTTATCGGATGATGAAATCAGGCCCTGCCCTTCATCCTTCGGTTCATCAACACTCCGAAAATCCTGCGCAGTAACAGCGCGCCTGCGTTCCCGTCAATATCCTCCCAGTACCCTGAAACCCTGACTGCCCATGTGTAAAGCCCGTTCCTTTTCCGTATCTGTCTTGCTCTTGCTGTCAGTTGCCTGCCTGACTGCGCTGCTGCCTGCCGCAGCAAACGCGCAGCACTTCACCGGAAATCAGGCCGGTATTCACACACTCAGCGGAAATACTTTGCCCGGTCTCAGCCTGGCCTCACAGCTCACCTCCGGTGAGCTTGACACCTGGCTGCGCATGCATGAAGATGCTGAAGCATCAACTCCGGCCCTTCAGCTCCGCTACAACGCACAGGCCGACCGGGCATGGAACGAGTTCGGGCTGCACCTCCGTGAGCAGGCCGCATTCGCTGCCGGAGAAACGGCGCGTGCACCGCGCGGCATCATGCGCACTATATCGGAAACACCCGGCCTTGCCTTTCTAAGCTCCGCTCTGGTACCGGGCCTGGGTCAGGCCGCGAACCAGCAGTGGTGGAAAACAGCCCTGTTTGCCGGTATCGAAATCAGCTCTATCTACCTGATGATCGACTACCGCCGTACCGGCGACCGCAAACAGCAGCAATACAACGATTTCGCTGATGCACACTGGAGCGTGGTACAATACGCGCAGTTTCTGGTACAATACACACAGCTGGATATGCGCCTGGAAGACGTACTCACCCCGGAGGGGCGTCAGGTACTTCTCGATAACGGCTTCGTGCGCGCCACCTTCAACACCGAGATCGACTGGGCCATGATTGACCTGGCCCGGCTGAACGAGTTTGAGTTCGGCACGCTCTCCCGCGTAACCGGCCGGCCGCTGTCGCACGTGGTGAATCCCTACGGCTCGCAGCAGTATTACGAGCTGCCGAGCAAGTACTTTCAGTTTGCGCCGGGCTGGCGCGACTGGAACCGCGATATCAGCATCATCGACGGAGGCGTTGCTGATATGCCGCCAAGCTGGCGCTATCACGCGGCCCTGGAAGAGGAGTTCAACGATGCGCTGCGGTTCTCCGGTGCTATGGGCATGCTGCTGATTGCCAACCATGTTTTTGCTGCCTTCGACGCCTTTTTCGTATCACAGCTGCGCATGCACCGCAGTCAGCTGGAAACAACGGCTGCGCTCACTGCCGGCGGGCGGCCCTCGGTTCAACTATCCTTAAATTTTTAGTATCTTACAGGCTTGTTCCGCTAACGCTTAGCAGCACAACAAATAAGCCGTTCTGCCTTTTCCCAACTCCCATTCATGTCCGCATTTAAAGATCTCATAACCGACAAGCGACTGTACATCGGCTTTTTTCTGCTCCTGTTTTCCGGCCTTGTTATCCTTTTCCTTGCCGATAGGGTCATTATGCCGGCCTACACCAAATACAATCAGGGTGTAACTGTACCGGATGTAACCAAAGTTGCCTACGAAGATGCTATCGGCCTGCTGCAGCAGGCAGGCTTACGCTATGAAATCATCGACAGGCGCTCCAACGAAGCCTTCCCGCCGAACTTTGTGCTCGATCAGGCACCGCGCGGCAACATGCTGGTTAAACCCAACCGAAAGGTGTACCTCACCGTTAACGCCGCCGAAACACCCATGGTAAGCGTGCCCGATGTACAGAATATTTCGCTGCGCAACGCACAGATACAGCTGCAAAGCCACGGGCTTGAGCCCGGGTTTGTGGAGTACGTATCCTCCCGCTTCCCCAATATTGTGATGGGGCAGAGCGTGCCTGCCGGCGAATCGGTACGGCGGGGCACGCCGATAAACCTCGTTGTAAGCGACGGCCTCGGCATGAACCGCGTGGCGGTACCCGAAATTATCGGCAAGCGCCTTGCCATCGCACAGCGGGAAATCCGCCAAAGCGGCCTGAGAATCGGACAGATTGTGTTTCAGCCGGTGAGCGGTATGGAGCCTAACCTGGTGATTTCCTTCAGCCCCGCAGAAGCCGATTCGCTGTTTGAAGGCGAGCGCATCGACCTCGTGGTCTCCGAGCTTTCCAACCTGCGCGAAGCCGAAGAGCGGGGCGTTGAAATCGACGACCAAACCGAATTAGGCCGCGTGGTTCCCGACAGCCTCATCATTCCGCAAACCGACAACGGTTCGGATAACTCCGATGACTGATCCGGACTCGGGGCACATCACCCTGCAATAAACAAAATACATGCTGCCCTACACCTGCCTCTGATGAGGGCACAGCAGCCATCACCTTAAAAAAAATCTTACCTGTGAACATCCGGCATTCCCTGCACGAGCATTACAATTTTCCCGCCATTGCGCCCTCCATCCTGGCTGCCGATTACACAAAACTTGGTGCTGAAATTGAGAGCTGCACAAAATCCGGGATTAAATGGATACACTGCGACGTGATGGACGGCCATTTTGTGCCCAACATCAGCTACGGCCCTATGATTGTGGAAGCCGCGCGGCGCAGCGCCCCGGATGCCTTCCTCGACACCCATCTGATGATTTACAACCCGGCGCAGTATCTTGAAGCCTTCCAAAAAGCCGGCGCCAATCTTATCAGCATTCACGCCGAAGCCGACCCGCACGCGCACCGCACCCTGAGCGCCATTAAGGAACTCGGGCTTTACGCCGGTATCGCCATCAACCCCGGCACCCCGCTCACCCAAATCGAAGAGCTGCTCCCCGAAGTAGATCTCGTTTGCGTGATGAGCGTGAATCCCGGCTTTGGCGGGCAGAAATTCATCAACGGCAGCATCCCCAAAATTCAGCGGCTCGCTGCCTGGCGCAAGCAAATGGGCCTGAATTTCCTCATCGAAATTGACGGCGGTGTTGGTGTTGATAATGCGGAAATGATTGCCCGTGCCGGTACCGATGTGCTGGTGGCCGGCAGCAGCGTTTTCGGCGCCGAAGACCGGCAGGAGCGCATACAGCGGCTCACGCAGAAATGCATCATCGGCAGCACCGATCTCGCCTGAGCCGCTGCGGAATGATTCCGACTGCTGCATCATTTCTCACAGAGCAACCCAACTTTCAAACCTCTCTCCCATCGCCCTCTTTTGATAGAACAAACCATTGAAATTAAAGATGTTGAGCCTGTGCTGGTATTCGGCATACAGGACCGCATCCTCAAAAAAATTGAAACAGCCTACCCTGGCGCTACACTCTCGGCACGGGGAAACAAAATTAAGATTTCCGGCTCGAGCGAAGACTTTGCCGAAATCAACGATCTGGTGAACCGGCTGATCCGGCTGGCCATCCGCAACAAAGCCGTGACCGATCAGGACGTAAACACCCTGCTCAACATGAAGCTGGGCGAGCGCCTCGCCGACGACAACGCCACGGCCCCGGCTGACGGCGAAACCATCGTGCGCACGCACACCGGCGAAGTGGTTCGCGCAAAAACCCCGAATCAGAAGCGCATCGTAGAAGCCTCCGCCAAAAACGACATCGTTTTCGCGATTGGTCCGGCCGGTACCGGCAAAACCTACACCTCGGTAGCCATAGCCGTTAAGGCCCTGAAAGAGAAAAAAGTCAAGAAAATTGTGCTCGTGCGTCCCGCGGTTGAGGCCGGCGAAAATCTGGGCTTCCTGCCCGGCGGCCTCAAAGACAAAATCGACCCCTACCTGCGTCCGCTCTACGATGCGCTGGAAGAGATGATCGACAAAGACCGCCTCGACCTCAACATGACCAAAAACGTGATTGAGATTGCCCCGCTCGCCTATATGCGCGGCCGTACCCTGAACAACGCCTTCGTAATTCTGGATGAAGCGCAGAACGCGACGAACATGCAGATGAAGATGTTCCTCACCCGCCTCGGCTTCAACTCGCGGGCGATTATCACGGGTGACATCACCCAAACCGACCTGCCGCGCCTGAAGCAGTCGGGTCTGATTTCCATCCAGCAGATTCTCAAAAATATTGACGGCATCGAGTTCGTGTACCTCGATCAGCGGGATGTGGTGCGGCACAAGCTCATCCGCGAAATCATTTCGGCCTATGAGCGGCACGAGCAAAAAGAAGAGGCGCGCCTTGAGAAAGCAGAACAGGAGCGCATCGCTGCCGCGAAACAGCGGGAACAAGGGAAACCCGGCTCATGAGCTATAAAGTCATCCCCCTGCATGAAGGCGTCTTTTCAGTCGGCTGGGACAAACAGTTCAAACGCATCCGCCGGGAAGATCCGCCGGGGAAAGCATCCCTCAAAATTGCCCTCAACCCGTTCCTGATACAGACGCCTGAGCGCAACATGCTCATCGACTGCGGCCTGGGCACCTTCGGGCTTGAAAACCACACCGCAATTCTGCTCAACAACCTGGACGAGCTGGGACTTAGCGAGCGGGACATCACCGATGTATTTTGCAGCCATCTCCACTACGACCACATCGGCGGGCTTGCGCACCAAACCAACGGCTACTGGGAGCTGACCTTCCCCGATGCCACCATCTGGGCCTCAGAAAAAGAGTGGGCGAAAATGCTTCAGACATCTGATGAAGAGGTGCCGCACGACGAATTTGTGAACTTCATCGAAGCCCGCGGCGACCTTGAGCTGATGGGCGATGAAGCCGAACCCAACGAATACATCCGCAGCTACACCATTGGCGGACACACCGAGTTCAGCCGCCTAACGGAAGTGCGGCTCGGGAAGCAGCTGCTGATCATGGCCGGCGACGTTCTGGGCACCCGGGGTGCCATAAACCGGCGCTACGCGGCCAAATACGACTTCGACGGCAAGAAAAGCATGGCCCTCCGCGAAGAAATTCAGGAGCGGGCTTACCGCGAAAACGCCATCCTCATGGCCTATCACGACACTGTACATCCTTTGTTCCGGCTTTCAGACTACGATGCCGACAAAGGCTACCATATCACGAACGTTGAACCTATCTATGAAGCAGGTTAAGCTGGATACTATTATTCAAGGACTGCAAAACCGGGGGATTAAAGGCGCTGACGCCGCTGTAATTTTAGGCTCAGGACTGGGCGACTTTGCTGCCATGCTCGAAAACCGGCAGGACATCCCGTACGCTGAAATCGACGGCATGCCGACCGTAAGCGTTGCCGGCCACGCCGGGACCTTCCACTACGGCACCATCGGCGGCAAAACGGTGCTGGCTTTTGGCGGGCGTTTCCACAGCTATGAGGGCTACCCGCAGGAAGTAACGCTCGCGCTGGTGCACATCACCCACCGGCTGGGCATTAAAAAGCTGATCATCAGCAACGCGGCAGGCGGCATCACCTCACGCCTGCAGGTCGGCGATCTGCTGCTGATTACCGACTGCATGGGTCCGAACCTGAGCTACGGGCTGCGCGGCACTCCGAAAGTAACGCGCCGCTTCGACAATGTGCCCCTGCGCAGCCGGATCCTGAAGCTTGCGGCCTCAGAGGGCATCACGCTGCAGCACGGCACCTACCTCTACGTGAGCGGGCCGACCTACGAAACCAAGGCCGAAATCCGCGCTTTCCGCATCATGGGCGCCGATGTTGTGGGCATGAGCACCGCCCCGGAGCTTGCTGAAGCCACACGCCTGGGCATCCTCACCATCGGCCTCACCCTGGTCACCAACATGGCAACCGGCGTGAGCAGCGGCAAGCTCGATCACAGCGAAGTAAAAGAAACCGCCGAAAGCCGGAAAGACGACTTCGGCCGGCTGGTCAGCCGCCTCATTCAGGAATCATTCGATTAGTAGGTGCAGGGTGATGGCTGCTGTGCCCTCCGGACAATTCAGCGGCGGGGCCGGCCCTTTTTGGGGACTTCATCGCCAACTCCTTGCGCAACCACAATTTTTATTCATAAGCTTAACTTTCGGTCAGTACCATGGAAATCATCCTTAAGCGACTCAACCAAAACGTCCATTTTGAAGCGACCAATGCCGACGGCAGCACTGTACACATCGACGGCTCCCCGGCTATCGGCGGCGAAGGAAAGGGCATGCGTCCGATGGAGCTGCTGCTCACAGCCGTAGCCTCGTGCAGCGTTTTCGACATCGTGAGCATCCTCCAAAAACAGCGTGAGCCGCTGGAAGACGTGCAAATCAGTGCCCGCGGCAAGCGGGGTGAAGGCGCCGACGTGAAGCCCTTCACCGAGATCAAGCTCGTCTTTACGCTCAAGGGGGCGCTCAATCAGGAAAAAGCGCGGCGGGCCGTGAGTCTGGCGGTCGAAAAATACTGCTCAGTCGGGGCAAGCCTCGATCCGAACATCCCGGTGAGCTGGGATGTTGTATTCGAAGACTAAGCTCATCCCCCCAAACGCCACCGGACAAACCCCGCGGCGTTTCAACCCTTCGGAAAAACGACCATGCCGACAGAAAGCTTCCTCAGCCAACTTTACAGCGAACATCAGCAGGCAGGGCGGTGTCCGTCGCCGGCGCTGGTTAACGATTTTTTCAACCGCCTGCTCGGCTTCCTGTTTCCGGAGATCAGCACAAGCACCTATCAGGATGAAGACGCCTTCCGCGCAGCCTTCAGCAAGCTGGAAACGGATTTCCGCTACATCCTCTCCCGGCGCATGCAGCGCGATGCTGCAGAAGACGAAGCCATTTTGAGGCACTTTTTTGACAGTCTGCCCGAAATCCGGCAGATGCTTCTCGAAGACATCGAAGCCATGTACGAGGGCGATCCGGCGGCCAAAACCCTTACCGAGGTTGTGCGCACCTATCCCGGCTTCTACGCCATTGCTTCCTACCGGATTGCGAACTGCCTCGCCGGCAAAGGCCTCAGCCTGATTGCGCGCATCATTTCCTCGAACGCGCACAGCAAAACGGGAATCGACATCCATCCTTCCGCGCAAATCGGGCGTCATTTCTGTATCGACCACGGTACCGGCATTGTGATTGGCGAAACAACGAGGATCGGGGAGCACGTCAAAA